>JAEUQS010000005.1 GCA_016789625.1 Acidobacteriota bacterium
CTCTTGCCCCCGGCGTAGACCGGGTGGCGACCCTTCTCCTTGTACCACTGGGCGAGCGTCGCCGTCTGGTACATCTCCTCGACGATCTTCCGCCAGCCCGCGCCCGTGTTGTACGCGCAGAAGCTGATCTCGCCGAGCTGCGTGCCGTAAGGAATGATGCACATCTCGGTGCGCCGGAAGTCGTAGTTGAAGAGGTCCTGGAACCACATGCCCGCGACCAGGAGCACGCGCCAGTCGTAGCGGCCCTTCTTCGCGATGCCCATGCCCTTGCCGGTATGGCCGTCCATGACCTTGAGCGTCTTCCACACGCCGAGGTTCGAGGGGATGCTCTCGGGGCGGATGTTGCGCGCCAGGGCGAGCGCCGTCTGGAGGACCGTGAGGAAGCGGCCGCGCGCGGCGTCGGTGATCTGGGTCAGGTCGCGGAGGAGCCGGTCCGCGTCGATGATCTGGGTGACGGGCACGGCCTGCCCGCTCTCGGGGTGCACGAGCATCATCGTGCCGATGCCGCAGTTCGGGTGGCAGCCGCACTTGAGGGAGCCCCACTCGGCCTCGAGGCCCCCGAGGAGGTCCTTGAGGTCGCTGAACGGACCGGAGGCCGAGAGCGGGAACCAGTCGCGCATGGGCTCGCCCACGCCCGCCTGGTCCTTGATGTCGTTCGCGAGGTGCGTGAGCGTGTAGCGCTGCTTCTTGCGCGTCGCGTCGTCGATGTCCTCGTCGCGCCCCGTGAAGGACACGGGCTGGAACGAGAGCGCGTTGATCTTGTCGATGTTCTTGATCGCGAAGCCCAGGATGCTGCCGACCTGATCGTTGTTCACCGAGTTCACGATCGTGGTCACGAGCGTGACGTCGATGCCGGCCGCGTGCAGGTTGTCCAGCGCGCGCAGCTTCACGTCGTAGAGGTTGTCCACGCCGCGGTGCTGGTTGTGGTCGTTCCCCACGCCGTCGAACTGGAGGTACGCGAGACGCAGACCCGCCTCGTGCGCGGCCTTCGCGAACTCGGGCTCCTGTGCGAACCGGATGCCGTTCGTCGCGCACTGGACGGAGAAGAAGCCCACCTCGCGGGCGTACTTCACGGCCGTGAGGAAGTGCGGCGAGATGGTGGGCTCGCCCCCGGAATACTGGACCGACATCTGCCGTTTCGGCTTGATCGAGACCGCGTTGTCCAGGATCTCCTTGATGTCCTCCCAGGAGAGCTCGTGCACGTAACCCACCTGGTTCGCATCCATGAAGCACGGGTTACACATCATGTTGCAGCGGTTGGTGAGGTCTACCGTGAGCACGGCCCCGCGGCCGTAGCGCATCGACGAGGAACCGTGGTCGTGGAGCTCGTCCTTGGCGATCTTCACGTCCCGCCCGAAGAAGTTCTGCTCGAGGCGGCCGAAGAACTCGGCGTCGCTCGACATGAGGTCCTCGAAGGTGCCGTGCACGGGGCACGTCTTCGTCATCCAGATCTCGTTGCCCCGCTTCTCGATCGTGGCGGGGATCTCACCCGGATGCTTCTCGACGAGATCCTTGAGATCCCGCCGGCCGTTGATCACGGCGTCGCGCACTTCCTTCGTGCAGGTGGGGCACAGCGAGTCCGTTCGCCTCGGATAGCCCAGCGGCGGCTTGGTGCGCTCCCAGCTCTTGGGAAGCGGCTCGGGCGACCAGCCGGGCTGGAACGAGCGGGCCGGGACCTTGCGGTTGATCCACTGGAAGCCATTCCAGGCGGCGTTCGCGGTGGCCTTCACCGCCTGGTAGAGCGCACGACGCGGCATTCCTGGTACCTCCGAGCCGGAAGAAAACGGTGGCAACGGGGCCGGGCGACCGTCCCTTCCGGAGTGACGGGGGAGTCTACAGGAGAAGTGCGGGTCCCAGGCCCCTCATAGGTTGAATCGGGCGGGGGAAAACGGGTTCATGGCGATCGCCGGGGCCTGCCGGGTCACGAGATCGGCGAGGAGCAGGGACGCTGCGGGCGCGAGAAGAACCGTGTCGTCCCGAAAGGCCGTCGCGAGGAAGTACCCGGCCGTCTCCGTCTCGCCGAGGAGCGGAAGGTCGTCGGGCGCGCCCAGATGGAGTCGCGCGCTCAGCGCGTCGGGAATGGCGAGCGGCCAGCGGGCCAGGGAGGGCAGCGCCGCGGAGGCCGCGTCGAGAAGGCGCGCGACCTCGCCCGCCCCGGGCCGAAGAGAGGCGTCCCGGACCTCCGAGGGATCCCCGAGGAGCGTCACGGTGCCATCCCGGCGCGGCACGAGCTTCATCCCGCGAGCGAGCACGGTGCGGGGCAGGCCCTGCGGAGCGGCGAGCTCGATGCGCAGCGACCTGTGGAGCCTGAGGGGCAGGGCGGGCGCTCCGGCGAGCCCCGAGAGCGCCGCGGAGGCTCCGAAGGCGTTCACCACGAACGGCGCGTGAAGGGGTCCGGCGAGCGTTCGAACACCCGAGGCGCGCCCCGCCTCCGTGAGGAGCTCGAGAACGGGCGTCTCGGCGAACACCCGCACGCCCTCGTCGCGCGCGGCCGCGAGGAGTCCTGCCCGCAGCCGTCCGGGATCCACGGTGCCCTCGTCGGGGAAGAGAGCCGCGGCCTGGGCTTCGGCGAGAGGCTCGCGGGCGTGGGTCTCGTCGGCGGAGAGGAGCTCGAACGAAAGCCCCCGCGCCCTCTGCCAGTCGAGCGCGCGGTCCAGCGCGACCTCCTCGTCGCCGGTGCGCGCGAGCGCGATGGCGCCGTGGACGTCGAAGTCGCAGGAGAACCCCGCGACCTCTTCCAGCTCCTCGACGAAGCCCGCGAAAAGGTGGCGCGAGAAGAGCGCGATCTCGTTCAGCGCCTCGGGATCGGTCGTCCTCCGGGCCTGCGCGTTCACGAGGCCGGAGGGCCTGCCGGCCCCCGAGACCGGGGCGGAAAAGACCGCGACGTCCTGGCCCCGGCTCGCGAGCTCCCGGGCCAGGGCCAGGGCCACGAACCCGGCCCCCAGGATCACCGCGTCGACGCGCGGCGGAAGGATCATCCGCGGTCGCCCGGCCCTCTCGAGAGCCGGAGCAGCGTCGCCTTGCCCACGGCTTTCACCGCGAGGTAGTTGAGGAGTCCTCCGGTCACGACCCCCACGAGCGGCACCAACCGGCCCAGACCCCGTGCGGCGTAACGGGCCACGATCTTCGCGGCGACCTCCTCGGCCGCCCGGGCGCCGAACTGCCGCCCGAACGACATGCCGGCCCCGGAGGCGAGGCCCGCCAGGATCTCGAGCGCGCGCTCTTCGGGCTCGGGATCCCGCCCGTAGAGCACGTGGAGACCCACGACGAGACGGCTCTGGAGCACGAGGAGCGCGCTCAGCTCGGGACCCATGGCCGCGAACGCCGCGATCCCCGGCGGGAGGCTGGCGACGGCCCCGATGGCGGCGGCTTTGGCGGCCGTCCGATCGATGAGCTTCTGGGCGAGCCTGTCGCGGGAGAGATCGGGATAGCGGCCCGCGAAGACGAAGACGTCGTGCCGGAGCTTCTGGACGTCGAGGTCCGTCGAGAACTTCTTCACGAGCGAAAGGAAGGTCGAAGAGAGGCTCAACCACGCCCTCCAGGCCGCGACGAACACGGCTCGGCGAGCGTATCATCCGGCGAGCCGAATTCCCGGCGAGAAGCGCGGCTCTGCGCTCGAAGGAGGACTCCCGATGTCGCTCGTGTGGCTCCGCGCCCGTGGTGCGAGGTTTTCCCGCGCGGCCCTTCGTGCGGCCCTCGCCGTTTCCCTGCTGCTGCCCCTCGCGGTCCCTTCGGCGAACGCCCTGGCGCAGAAGAAGGGCGCGGCTCCGGCCCGGGGCAAGAAGGACAAGCCCAAGGACTACTCGGCCGTGAATCTCGTCCTCGAGACGTCGCAGGGCGAGATCACCATCAAGCCCTACTTCGACAAGGCGCCCAACCACGTGAAGGCGATGATCGATCTGGCGGCCTCGGGCTTCTACGACGGCACGCTCTTCCACCGCGTGATCCCGGGCTTCATCGTGCAGACCGGCGATCCCTTCACGAAGGACACCGCGAAGATGCCCGTCTGGGGTACGGGCGGCGCGACCGACGCCAAGGGGAACAAGGTGACGCTCAAGGCCGAGTTCAGCCCGGCGCCCCATCGCCGCGGCGTGGTGTCGATGGCCCATGCGGTGAACGAGCCCGATTCGGCGAGCTCGCAGTTCTTCATCGTGGTGAAGGACTCGCCGCTCCTCGACGGCCAGTGGACCGCGGTGGGCGAGGTCGTGGCCGGGCTGGAGGTCGTGGACAAGATCGTCGCCGAGTCGAACGCCGACACCGCCGACCGCAGCGGCGGCAAGCCCCGCACGTATCAGAAGCTCGTGCGCGCGCGGTGGGTCGATGCCGCCGCGACGCCGAGCTTCCCGCTCGTCGGCGACGCCCCGCCCGCTCCCGCCCCGACCCCGGCCCCCCGTTGATCTCCCCGGAGGAATCCCGAAGGGAGCACGAGAGACTCGACGAGGCCTGCAGGCGCTTCGGGTTGCCCGAGAGGGCCGGGCGCGAAGCGGCGACCCTCGCGGGGGACGCGGGCGCCCGGCGCTACTTTCGCGCCTCCACGGGCTCGGCGAGCGTTCTCCTCGTCCTCTACCCGGAGCCTCGTTCCCTGGCCCAGGAGAGCTGGACCGAGCTGCGCCGGGCCCTGGCCGCGACCGGCCTCCGCGTGCCCGCCCTCCTCGACGACGCGCCCGACCTCGGGGTCGCGCTCGAGGAGGACCTCGGGGACGTCGATCTCGCGCGGGAGATCCTGGCCGCGCCCCACGAGGACCGCCCCGCGCTCCTCGAGGAAGCCGAGTCCCTTCTGCTCGATCTCAGGTCACTCCCCCACCCCGCGGCGAGGAGAAACCCTCCGTTCGATGCGGCCTTCTTTTCCCGGGAGCTCGACCACACGCGCCTCTGGGCTCTGGAAAGGGGCGGCGAGACCCCCCTCACGGACGAGCGGAGCGCGTTGTGGAGCTCCCTGGCGACCGGCCTCGCGGAAGCGGCGGCGGACCCGGCCGGCGGCGATCCCGTCCCCACTCATCGGGACTACCACGCGAACAACCTGATGCGGGCGCCGGACGGACGGCTGGCTCTGATCGACTTCCAGGACCTGCGCCTCGGTCCGCCCGACTACGACCCGGTCTCGCTGCGCTTCGAGCGCGCGGGGGCGGCCGTGTCGATGCCCGAGGCGGCGCTTTC
>JAEUQS010000058.1 GCA_016789625.1 Acidobacteriota bacterium
CGAGAATGGCCGCGCCGCTCGTCTCCTGCGCGCTCCGCTGCAGCTCGCGGGCCACGCGCGTGCCGCGCTCGACGCGCTCCTCGAGCGCCTCGATGAGGCTCGACGTGCGGAGCGCGGCGCCGGCCAGGGCCGAGAGCGTCGCGAGAAGGCGCGGGTCGAGGCCGTCGAACGCGCGCGGATCGAGAGCGTCGGCCGTGAGGGCGCCCACGATCTCGCCCGCGGCCGTGAGCGGACAGCCGAGGCAGGCGTGGATGTGCTCGGTGGCGTGCGGATCGGCGACGAGGAGACCGTCGAACGGGTCGGGGAGCGGACTGTCGTCGGGAAAGTGGATGGGTCCCGGCGCCCTCAGGATCGCGTCGAGCCGCGGATGCTGCGCGCGGCCGTAGGTGCGGTCGAGCGCAGCCGGCACGAGGCCGTGTCCCGCGAGAGGGATGAGCTGGTCGCCCGAGAGGCGCAGGAGGCACGCCGCGTCGAACGGGATGAGCCGCCGCACGGACGCGAGGAGGCGCTCGTGGCGGTCCCGCGAGGCGAGCGAGGCCGTGAGGTCCCGTCCGATCTCGAGGAGGACCTCCAATGGCTCGGGATGCGGTTGTCGTTTCGATGACCGTGTTGTCGTTGCCATAACGTCTTGTGTTGTCGTGATCATAACGCGACGGGCTAAGTCATTGAAAACAGGTCGCTTGGAGGCTGGTATCCGTCCTGCGATGGACCGGGCATGAGCACGCAACTCCAGCCCGACTCCTCCCTCGCCGATCTCGCCGTGGCCTTCCCGGCGGCCTCACGGGTCTTCCGGCGCCACGGTCTCGACTATTGCTGCCACGGCCGCCGCCCCATGGGCGACGCGTGCGCCGAACGCGGACTCTCGGCCGAAAGGGTTCTCGCGGAGATCACGGCCGAAGCCCGCAGGCCGGGCGACGAGGCTCAGTGGGCCGAGCGCGACGTTCCCGCGCTCGTGGCTCACATCGTCGACTACTACCACGCGCGCCTCCGCGAGGAGCTGCCGCTCCTTCTCCAGATGGCGCACCGCGTCGAGCTGCGTCACGCCGAGAAGGAGAGCGTTCCGCGCGGCCTCGCGGCGCACCTCGAAGGACTGTCACAGATCCTCCTCGATCACCTCGACAAGGAGGAGCAGGGCCTCTTTCCCGTGCTCCTGTCGGGACGCGGCGCCCAGGCTTCGGGCGCGGTGATCGCGCTCGAGCGGGATCACGAGGACGTCGCCCTCGGCCTCGCGCGGACCCGAGCCCTCACGAAGAACCTCGCCGTGCCGCCCGAGGCCTGCCCCACCTGGACGGCACTGTACCTGCGCCTCGGCGAGCTCGAGGCGGAAATCATGGACCACGTCCACCTCGAGAACAACGTGCTCTTCCCGAAAGCGCTGTCCGAGGGACTGTGATGAACGGAACTCCCCGAACTGTGGAGAAAGAAAGGACCGACACGAACATGAGCACCCGAGAGTCTGCGACCACCCTTCCCGGTGACCGGCGCCTCTGGATCCTGCTCGGCGCCACGCTCCTCGTGGCCTTCATCATCCTCGGGTTCTTCGGCCGCGAGGTGTATCGGCAGGCCCCGCCCATCCCGAGCCGCGTCGTCTCGACGGATGGCACGGTGGTGATGACGAAGGACGACATCGAGACGGGCCAGCTCGTTTGGCAGTCGACCGGTGGCCAGCAGCTCGGCTCGATCTGGGGCCACGGCGCGTACCAGGCCCCCGACTGGAGCGCCGACTGGCTCCACCGGGAGGCCGTGGCGCTCCTCGACGTCTGGGCCGAGGCGGAAGGCGCCAAGGACTTCGCCGCGCTCTCTGCGGACCGCAAGGCCGTGCTGAAGGCCGCGCTCGTCCGCGAGATGCGCCGCAACACGTTCGACGCCGCGACCGGGGTCGTGACGATCACGAAAGAGCGCGCCGAGGCCGCGCGGCGGGTCGCCGCGCACATGAGCGGGCTCTACGGCGGCGATCCGTCGCTCACGCCGCTCCGCAAGGCGTACGCGATGAGCGAGGTGACGGTGCCCGACGCCGCCCGCCGCGGCGCGCTCACGTCGTTCTTCTTCTGGACGAGCTGGGCCGCGACCACCGAGCGCCCCGGCCTCTCGATCACGTACACGAACAACTGGCCGCACGAGCCGCTCGTCGCGAACCATCCGAGCGGCGCCAACGTGCTGTGGAGCTTCGTGAGCGTGGCGCTCCTCCTCGCGGCGATCGGCGCCGTCGTGTGGTGGACGGCGTTCCGCGGCGGAGAGGAGAAGGACCCCGTTCCGCCCACGACCGATCCGTTCCGCGGACTGTCGCTCACGCCGTCGATGCGGGCGATGGGCAAGTACGTCGGCACCGTGATCGGGCTCCTCGTGGTGCAGGTGGGGCTCGGTGCGCTGACGGCGCACTACACGGTGGAGGGACAGGCCCTGTTCGGCTTCCCCATCGGCAAGTGGCTTCCGTACAGTCTGACCCGCACCTGGCACGTGCAGACGGGCGTCTTCTGGATCGCGACCGCGTTCCTGGCCGCGGGCCTGTTCCTCGCGCCCGTCATCGGCGGGCACGAGCCGAAGCACCAGCGCCTGGGCGTCAACGTGCTCTTCGGAGCGCTCCTCCTCGTGGTCGTGGGCTCCCTCGCGGGTGAGTACGCGGCGATCCACCAGGCGCTGCCCCTCGACCTGAGCTTCTGGTTCGGGCACCAGGGCTACGAGTACGTCGATCTCGGCCGCGCCTGGCAGATCGCGCTCTTCGGCGGCCTCGTGCTGTGGCTCGTTCTCATGCTCCGCGCGATTCTCCCGGTCGCCCGCGTGCGCGACGACGGGCGCTCTCTCGTGCTCATGTTCACGGGCTCCACGGTCGCCATCGGCCTTCTGTACGGCGCGGGCTTCTTCTTCTCGGCCAAGACGCACCTCTCCGTGATGGAGTACTGGCGCTGGTGGGTCGTCCACCTCTGGGTCGAAGGCTTCTTCGAGGTGTTCGCCACGGCCGCCATCGCGCTCCTCTTCGCCAGGCTCGGCCTCGTGAACAAGAAGCACGCGGGCGCGGCGGTCATCGCCTCCTCGGCGCTGTTCCTCTTCGCGGGAATTCCCGGCACGTTCCACCATCTGTACTTCAGCGGCACGCCGACCTCCATTCTGGCGATCGGCGCGAGCTTCAGCGCGCTCGAGGTGGTGCCTCTCACGCTGATCGGCATCGAGGCGTTCCGCACGAGCCGGCTGCAGGCCGCGGCCCCGTGGATGGCGACGTATCGCTGGCCCATCCGCTTCTTCGTGGGGGTCGCGTTCTGGAATCTCGTGGGCGCGGGCGTTTTCGGCTTCCTCATCAACCCGCCCATCGCGCTCTACTACATGCAGGGCCTGAACACGACTCCGGTCCACGCGCACACGGCGCTGTTCGGCGTCTACGGGCTCCTCTCCCTCGGGCTCATGGTCCTCGTCGCCCGCGTCCTCACCGGCGCGCGGGTCTGGCGCGAAGCGGCCCTCCGCAACGCGTTCTGGGGGATGAACGTGGGACTCGCCCTCATGGTCGTCCTCAGCCTCCTGCCCATCGGCCTCGCACAGACCTGGGCCAGCGTCGAGCACGGTCTCTGGTACGCCCGCAGCGCAGACTTCCTGCAGTTGCCGGCCCTGCAGTCTCTGCGCTGGATGCGCATCGTGGGCGACACGGTGTTCCTCGGCGGCGTGGCGAGCCTGCTGTGGTTCTTCGTGGGGCTCCTCACCGGCTGGAGCTATCAGGACTCGGGCTCCCGTGAGGTCGAGCCGGCGCTCGCCGTTCCCACTGCCGGCTGACCGTTTCTTCCCGCGGCTTCAGACGCCGTCTCTCGAATGGATACTTCGGGAGGCGGCGTTTTCCTTTTCTGCGGCCTTCTTCGCTATGCTCCGGCCAACGAACATGTCAACGAAGACCCTCGACGCGGACGCCGTCGTCTCGGCGCTTTCGCGTCCGCTGCCTCCGGCGCGGACCGCGCTCTCTTACAGGGCCGGTCTCCTCGTGGTGAGCGGCCTGATGATCCTGCTGGGCCTCGTCTACCTGGCGGTCGTCGGGGCCGCGCTGGCGTTCGATCTGTGGCTTCTCTACCAGGCGGCCGGCGAGCTGCGTCACGGCCTGAGGGGCGCTCTGCTGCTCTGTGTGCCGCTCTTCGGCGCGCTTCTCTTCACCGTGTTCCTGGTGAAGCCGCTCATCGCGCCGCGGCGACACGAGAGGCCCGTCGTTTCGCTCCACCCCACCGAGGAGCCGTTCCTGTTCGATTTCATCGCACGCCTCGCGCGAAAGGTGGGAGCGCCGGTGCCCGACCGCATCGACGTGGACTCCATGATCAACGCCTCGGCCGGGCTCCACCTGGGCATGGTGGAGCGCAAGAACGGCCGGCTCGTCCTCACGATCGGGCTGCCGCTCGCCGCGGGCCTTTCCCTTCGCGAGCTGACCGGCGTGCTCGCGCACGAGCTGGGACATTTCCGCCAGGGCGCGGGCATGCGTCTGTCGCGGCTCGTGTCGCGGGTCAATCTGTGGCTGGCCCGCCTCGCGTTCGAGCGCGACGGCTGGGACGTGATGCTCGTGGGGATGTCGGAGGATCGTGAGCAGCACCTCTTCACTCGGCTCCTCCTCTGGTGCGTTCGCGGGCTCGTCTCCGTGACCCGGCTCGTCGTCATGGGTCTCGCCTGGCTGGGGCACGTGATGTCGTTCTGGCTCACGCGACAGATGGAGCTCGACGCAGACCGGTGGGAGGCCCTCGTCGCCGGCGAGACCACGTTCCGGGAGACTTCCTGGAGGCTGCGCGTCCTCGGCGCCGCGTCGCAGGTGGCCTACGACGACCTCGCGAACGCCTATCGGGAGGGCCGCCTCGCCGACGATTTCCCTGCGTTCGTGATCGACAAGGCGACCTCGCTTCCTCCGGCTCTCGTCACCCACCTCGAGACCCTGTTCCTGGAATCCAGGACCGGGCTCTTCGATTCGCATCCCTCGGATGCCGAGCGAATCGAGCGTGTGGCCGGCTCCGGCGAGGGCATCTTCGACGTGCCCGGTCCCGCTTCAGGTCTCTTCCGCGATTTCCCGGCGCTCTGCAAGCGCGTCACGCTGCAGCATTACCGCGCCGAGCTGGGCGTCGCGGTGAAGGTGAAGACCCTCGTGGGAACCACCGAGATGCTGAGCCAGGGAAAGGCCCGGAGCGCCCGGCGGGACGACACGCTGCGCTACTTCCAGGGGCTCATCACGTCGCGCCGTCCGTTCTTTCTCGGCGTGAGCGGTGTGCCCGCGCCGCCGCCCGACGCGTTGGCACGGCTGAAGGCCGCGCGCCAGGCGTTCGAGGCGGCGCTCCCGAAGGCCAAGGAGGCATTCGAGAAGCAGGAGATGGCCCAGTCGCTGCGTTTCGGAGCGTCGGCCGCGGAGTCGCTCGTGAATGCCGGGGTTCCGTTCGACGCCACGCCGTTCGGCATCCCGACCTCGAACGCCTGGGCCATCCGTCGCGCCACCGAGCGGGCGGAGGTTCTGGAAGGCGAGTCGGCCGCGGGCGTCGCACACGTCGAGAAGGTCCAGCGCGCGCGCATCCTGCTCGCGCTCGCGAGCCTCGACGACGCGGCCCTGCGGGAGAAAGCGGCGGTGTCCGATGCGGAACGCGAGAAGGCGCGCGGCCTCGTGCGCACGCTCTTCGCGCTGGAGGCCACGGCCCCGCACTTCGCGGAGATCTCGGTCTTCGTCACGTCGTTCGCGGCGCTCCTCGACCACGCGGACGGGCACGAGCGGAACCCCGTTCTCGTGAACCACTACAACGAGCTCATGGGCGCGCTCACCGACCGCCTGTCGCTCGTGAGGACGAGCCTGAAGCAGACGCCTTACCCCTATGAGCACGCGGCGAAGGACGCCACGCTCGTGAAGTACCTCATTCCGGCCGACGACCTTCCCGAGAGCGCCGCGATCGGAGGCCTCGCGTCCGAGTCGTACGACAGGTTCCGCGAGCTGTACTCCCGCGCCCTCTCGGACCTCGTGGTCCTCGCGATGCGCGTGGAGGTGGCGGCGGGCCTTCCCGAGGTTCCGAAGCTCCCCGATCCAAAGGAGCAGGCGGCTGCCGCCGCGGCGCGACGGGCCTCCATGGCCTCGTCATCTCAGATCGCCCCGGCCGGTTAGGATCCGCTCAAATGAGCGGAACGTCGGTCGATCGGTATCGGCACCTCTTCGTGTACGAGAAGGACGCCCACGCGAAAACGCTGGCCTCGCTCGAGGCGGTCTCCGGAGAGCGGCGTGACGAGGAGCCCTATCGCAGGTGCGTGGAGCTCCTGGCCCATCTGGTGGCGGCCCGCCGGACCTGGCTGTTCCGGTTCGGTGTCTCGGGCTCGCGGCCCGCCACGCTCTTCCCGAAGGGCGGCTCCCTTGCCGAGGTCGCCTCGGAGCTCGCCGCAATGGAAGCCGAATGGGAGTCGTTTCTCGACACGTTGGACGAGGCCGGGCTGGAGCGCGTCTTCGAGTACACGGCGCTCGAGGGAGCGCGATTCCGGAACGTCGTCGAGGACATCCTCACGCAGCTCTTCGGCCACTCCTGGTACCACCGCGGGCAGATCGCCCAGCTCCTGCGCCAGATGGGAGAGACGCCCGCCGTAACCGACTACGTCTTCTTCATGCGGGAAGCCGTTTGAGGGCACGTTGAGCCGGGCAGAGGCCGCGGACGGTCCGGCAGGCTTCAAGCGCGAGATCTCGCGCTGGCAGATCGTCGCCCTCTCCCTGAACGACGTGGTCGGGAGCGGCGTGTATCTGCTCCCTGCCGCGGCCGCGGCCGTCCTCGGCACGGCGAGCCCGTGGGCCGTTCTCGGCGCCGGTCTCGCGGTGTTCCTCATCGTCCTCTGCTTCGCCGAGTCCGCGAGCCACTTCGACCAGCCGGGCTCGGCGTACCTCTACGCGAAGACGGCTTGGGGCGATCTCGTGGGCTTCGAGGTGGGCTTCATGACCTGGCTGGCGCGGGTCGCGTCGGTCGCCTCCCTGGCCGTGGGCTTCGCCGACGCCGTGGCCTATCTGCTGCCGTCCGTGAAGGCGGGCGCTCCGCGGGTCCTGGCCATCGTGCTTCCGATCCTCGTGCTGGCCGCGATCAACGTGCTCGGCGTGAAGGGCGGCACGCGCGCCGCCGTGGCGCTCGTCATCGGCAAGCTCACGCCGCTCCTGATCTTCATCGGGGTGGGAGCGCTGGCCGTCATTCCGGATCGGCTGCTGGCCCCGGCGACCGTCGATCCCACGCGCTTCGGCGAGGCCGCGCTGCTTCTGATGTTCGCGTACGCGGGCTTCGAGAACACGGCCGCGCCGGCGGGGGAGTTCAAGAACCCGCGGCGGGACGTCCCGTTCGCGCTCTTCTGTGAGATCGCCATCGTGACCCTGCTGTATCTCTCGGTGCAGGTCGTGACGCTCGGCGTGCTCGCCGACCCCGGCGCCACGAAGACGCCGCTCGCCGACGCCGGACGCTTTCTCCTCGGGCCGTTCGGCGGCCTCCTCATGACAGTCGGCGCGGCGATCTCGATCCTCGGTACGAACAGCAACACGATCCTCTCGGGTCCGCGCTACCTCTGGGCGCTCGCGAACGAGGGCTTCGGCCCGGCCTTTCTCGCGCGTATCTCGCCGCGTTTCCATACGCCCGACGCCGCCATCGTCTTCATGACGCTCGTGATCCTGCCTCTCTCCCTTTCGGGCACGTTCAAGGAGCTCGCCGCGCTCTCGATCGTGGCGCGGCTCACGACGTACATCTCGACCGCGGCCGCGGTTCTCGTGCTGCGCCGGAAACTGGGCGAGCCGCGCGTGCGCCTCCCGTTCGGACCGGTGATTCCCGGGGCCGCCGTCCTCGTGTGCCTGGGCCTCGCGGCCAGCGCGACCACGCGAAACCTCGTCGCCGGGGCCATCGCGCTCGTGGTCGGGCTCGGGATCTACGCCGCGAGAAGGCCGCGCCCGGGAGACGGGCGGCCGGAAGGGGAGCGCGGGCGGACCGGCTCTTGAGACCGACCCCGCGCGCGGTGGCCGACTTCGGACTGTGTCTGGCGGCGGCGGTCGCCTGGACCTGGCCCTATGCACGGCGGCTCGACGTCGCGCTCCGGGATCTCTACGACGGCCAGGGTCTGCTGTGGGTCCTGTCGTGGGTGCGTCACGCGCTCGTGCACGATCCGGCGAACCTCTTCCAGGCCAACGCGCTCGCTCCCGCGCGCGACGTCCTCGCGTTCTCCGAGCCGCTCCTCGGCTACGGCGTGCTCGCCGTCCCGCTGTCGCTGCCGGGCCTCTCGGAGCTCGCCATCTTCAACACGCTCTGTCTGCTGGGCACGGCCTTCACCCCCTGGGCGATCTCGCGCCTCGCGATGGCCCTCGGAGCCGACCGCTTCGCCGCGCTGCTGGGCGCGCTCCTGGCTTCGTTCTCGGCGCTGACCGTGGCGCATCTCGGGTTCGTCTCCTTCGTGGCTTCCGGGGGCATCGCGCTCGTCGTCCTCGCGTTCCTGCGGCTCGAGCGGGGGAACGTCCGGGGGATCCTCCTCGCCGGACTGTCGCTCGCCGGCCTCGGATACTTCTCCCTGCAGCTCCTGTCGTTCGCGCTCGCGGCGCTGGGCGTCCTCACGCTCGTGACCGTCGCGAGGCACCGGAGCGTCAGGGACGCGCGGGTCGTCGAGACGGTGCTGGCCGGTCTCGTCGCCGGGATTCTCCTCGTGCCCCTCGCGGTGCCGCTCCTTCGCGCGCGCCAGAGCGAAGGTTTCAGCCGGACGGTAGCCGAGACGCAGCTCTACGCGGCGCGGCCGCGCGACTTCCTGGCGACGACGAGCTTCAATCCCGGGCAGACGTTCCTGCCGTATCGCGACGACGCGGAGCGCCCGCTCTATCCGGGCACGCTCGTCCTCGCGCTCGCCGTTCTGGGCGTGGCGTTCTTTCGCGGGGAGGGGCACGGCGATTCGCGGCGCATCGGCGCCGTCCTCGTGCTCGTGGGCGCCTTCGGGTCTCTCGGCTACGACGGGCCGCTGTATCCCGCGCTGGCGGCCGCGGCTCCTCCGCTCTTCAAGGGAATCCGCGCGGCCGCGCGCTTCGCGTTCGTGCTGCAGATCGGGATGGGCCTCCTCGCGGCGCTCGGCGTCTCGTGGCTCCTCGGCGAGCGGAGACGGTGGTCGCGCGCGGCGACGGTCCTCGCGCTCCTCGCGCTGGGAGCGCTGGAGCTCCGGCAGACCGTCCCGTTCGACCGGCGGCCCGCGAGCCCGCCGAAGGTGGACGACTTCCTCGCCGCGGCCGACGTGGGCGGGCCGATCCTGCATCTCCCGGCCGCGTTCCGGATCTCCAACGACGCGGACTATCTCGTCTCGTCGACCCGGCATTTCAAGCCCATCGTCAACGGAGTCACGAGCAACGTGCCCCAGCGGTTCTTCGAGCTTTCCGAGCTCCTTTCGCGGAACCCGGTCCCGGCGGAGGCGTGGGACACGCTGGCCGCCTGGCCCGTCGCCGCGATCGTGCTCCACGAGGGGAAGGTCCCGCTCGAGACGCGTGAGTCCACGCTGAAGTTCCTGGCCGATGGCGTCGCGCGCGGCGAGCTCGACGAGCCCCTCGCGTTTCCCCATCAGGGCCACGTGGACGCGCTCTTCTCCGTGCGGCGCGTGCGTGGCGCGCGGCCGTTCGGGCCGTCCGGCGGCGGCGATCCGCGAGCGAACGCGCAGGCCCTCGCGGCGCTCGCGGCCGGGCCGCATCCGGCGATCCCGGCGAAGGAGGACGACTCGTTCGGGGCGTCGATCGACGCGCCCGCGGACGGCGGCGTGGTGAAGGGGAATCTCGTCGTCTCGGGCTGGAGCCAGACCGAGGGCGGCAACGCGAGCGTCCTCGAGGTCCGCATCGACGGTGCTCGCCGGGTGCCGGCTTCGTCCCGTCGCGTTCCCCGGCCCGACGTCGCGGCCGCGCTGCCTGCGCTGGGTGACACGGGCGCCGCGGGCTACGAGGAGACGTTCGCGTTCCTGCCCGGCGACGAGGGCCGGCACGATCTCGCGGTGCGGTTCCAGGCGCGGGACGGCCGCGTCCGAACCCTCGCCGCGACGTTCGTCTGGCGACCGTGATCAGAGCTCAGGGCGAACAGCTTCGCTCAGCGCGCCGGAGGCGTTTCCCGGCCCGGAGGGCTGAACACATTCAGCGTCCGAAGCGCACGGCGTTGCGCTCTTTCGCGCGAACCGCCTCCACCTCGCGGTCCCGCGGGGGCGC
>JAEUQS010000080.1 GCA_016789625.1 Acidobacteriota bacterium
GGTTCGAACCCTCCTCCTCCGCCGGACGAGGCTCGAGCAGGTTGCGAGGTCAGGGGATGGCGGAGGAGGAGGGATTCGAACCCCCGGGGACCTTTCAGCCCCAACGGTTTTCAAGACCGCCGCCTTAAACCGCTCGGCCACTCCTCCGGAGAGACTGGGCTCCCGGCGGGGGGCGTGGGGGGATCGAGAAACCCCCACGTTCAAATTCCGAGAAACCCCCAAGTTCAAGGAAGTTCATATGGCGGACGGGGGGGGATTCGAACCCCCGGTAAGGCTTTAAGACCCTACAACGGTTTAGCAAACCGCCGCCTTAAGCCACTCGGCCACCCATCCGCGCCCGAGCCGCCGATATTAGCCGAAAGCCGGGCCGCTCAGGAGATCCACCAATTCCGACCTTTCGAACTGCTTCACGAGGCTCGGGTCGTCCTCGGGAACGACCTCCCCGAGGAGGGCCGCCTTCTGCTCGATGAGCCAGTCGATGCGCTCCTCGAGCGTCCCCTTCGTCACGAGCCGCAGCACGTGCACGCCGCGCTTCTGGCCCAGACGGTGGACGCGGTCCGTGGCCTGCTCCTCGCGCGCCGCGTTCCACCAGCGGTCGTAGTGGATGACGACCGACGCCGGCGTGAGGTCGATGCCCACGCCGCCGGCCTTGAGGCTCGCGAGAAAGACCCGGCACTTCGGGTCCTCGCGAAAGCGCGTGACGGGCTCGGCCCGGTCCTTCGTGTCGCCCTTGATCTCCGCGAAGCCCACGCCCTTGCCCGAGAGATGCCGCGCGAAGAGCTTCAGCATGCCCAGGTACTGCGTGAACACCACGACCTTGAGCGAGCTCGCGAGGCTCTCCTCGAGAAGCTCGGTGAAGAGATCCCACTTACCGGAGCCCGCGTCCTCGCTGCCGCCCACGAGCGCCGGGTGATCGCAGATGCGCTTCAGGCGCGAGAGCACGGCGAAGACGTGGAGGTACGAAACGCGGTCGCTCGTGCCGAGCGCGTCCCGGAGGCCCTGGGCGCCCTTCAGCGTGTCCTGGTACAGCGCCTTCTGCTCGGGAGAGAGCTCGCAGTGGCGGGTGTCGAGGATCTTGGGCGGCAGGCCGTCCAGCACCTGCGCCTTGGTACGGCGCAGCACGAACGGCTTCACGAGCCGCGAGAGCCGCCCGCGGGATTCCAGGTCGCGCCCCTCGTCGCTCTCGAACGCGCGCCGGGCGGCCGGCGCCTCGGGCAGGAGTCCGGGCACCACGAGCCCCAGCAGCGCGACGAGGTCGGCCGTGGTGTTCTCGATGGGCGTCCCCGTGAGGCCCAGCTTCATCCCCGCCGCCACGTGCCGGGCCGCGCGATGGACCTGGCTCGCCGGACTCTTGGCCTGCTGGATCTCGTCGAACACGGCGAGATCGAACGGCGCGAGCGGGCTCTCACCGGCCACATCGCTCCGGAGCGTCCCCCACGTGGTGAGCGTGACCCCGGGACGCGGCTTCAGCTCCCGCCGCGAGGCCCCGTGATGCGTCACGAGCGGGATTCCGGGAAGCACCTTGCTCAGCTTCTCTTCCCAGTGCGGAATGACCGACGCCGGGCACACGACGAGGACGCTCGGGGCCTCCCCGCCATCGCGCGTCATGGCGGCGATGAGCGCCATGGCCTGGTGCGTCTTGCCGAGGCCCATGTCGTCGCACAGCAGGCCGCCGAACCCGTTCTGGCGGAGGAACCAGAGCCAGGAGAGGCCGGCCTCCTGGAACGGGAACAGCGAGACGCCCAGGGACGGCGGCGGCGGCGCGCTCGGCGAGGAGCTTTCGAGCCGCTCCAGCGCGGCCGGTGAGACTCCGGACTCCGACGTGATCGAGACGGGGCCGCGCAGGTAGGCGCGCACGAGACACAGCTCGAGGGGCGTGAGCCGCAGGCGGACGGCATCGCCCGCGCCCTCGATCGCGCCCTTGCCGAGGAGGTCGACGAAGTCCAGCGCGGGATCGGTGAGGTCCAGAAGTCGTCCGCCAAAGGAGAGGAGCTTCTCTTTCGCGCGGCGCGCCGTGAGCACCGTCCCGAGCGGCACCTCTCTCTCCTTCATGAGGAGAAACAGCTCGACGACGAGGTGCGACCTCGAGTCGGAAACGAGATGCAGCCGCGCGCCGGAGACGCGGAGCAGCCCGCCGCCGCGCAGCTCCTCGGGCACGAGGACCTCGGGCAGCGCGTCGATCTCGGCGCGGTGACGCGCGAGGAACCGCGGCACCTTCTCGCGCGGGACGAGGGTCTCGCGATCCAGCGGAAGGCCGATCGGCGAGGGCCGGTAGCCCTCGCCGCCGAAGTCGAGGAGAGCCTGATCGCCGGTCTCGGGCTCGGCAAAGGGACGCCGTGCCGCAAGGAGACCGAGCAGCGTCCGGGCGCCGGGCAGGAGAACGTGCTGATCCAGAAGGAACGGCGCGACGGAGGGACGCTCGTAGACCCGCGCCTCCCCCACCGTCACGACGACCGGGCGCAGCGCGAGCGCGCCGTCGGCGAGGAGCTCGAGGGAGAGCGCAGCGGCGGCCGCGCCTTCCTCCACAGCGAAACCGCTCGTCCAGGGCAGCGACGGCATACGCCGCAGCACACGCGAGACGGCCGCGCGCGGAGCCGCGACGCGCACCTCGCGCTCGGCGTCCTGGAAGACGAGCACGAACCCGCTCTCGTCGGCATCCAGCAGGACACCCGAGGTCCCGTCGCCGAACAGCAGGAACAGGCGGTTCGCGAGGCGCCCCCAGAACGAGGTCTCGAAGCGC
>JAEUQS010000145.1 GCA_016789625.1 Acidobacteriota bacterium
GCGCCCCAGGAGGCTCAGCGCGGAAAGGAGCACCGGCAGGGATTCGCCGAAGCGCCCCTGGATCTGGTACTGATCGGCCTGCACCAGACGGAGCGTGGCCCGGGCGATCGCGTCCTCCGTGGCCGCGACTCCCTCTGGGTACAGCTTCTCCGCCTCGTCGAAGTTGCCGGACAGGTACTCGGCCTCGGCCAGCTCCTTGTACAGGGCCAGGGTCCGGGCCGGATGGGTCTGCCACGCATCCGCGGCGAGGAGCTCTTTGCCCCGGCGCAAAAGGCTCACCGCCGTCGCGTACGCCGACGCCGACTTCGCCCGGACGCCGCCCCGGAGGTCGAGCTCGAGGAGCCGCTCGCGCTCCGCCGGCCCCTGGATCAGGTCGACTGCGGAATTCAGCAGATCCAGGATCGTGAACAGTCGCGCCTCGAGCTCGCTCTCCGAGCTCGCCGAAAGCAGTCTCCTGCCGCTTTCGAGCCGAAGGCCCGGACGATCGCTCTCGGCGGTCAGGTCGTAGGCCGCCTGCTGAACGCGGTCGTGGAGAAACCGGTAGCTGGAGGCCCGCAGCCGCTCCTCGTTCCCGGCGAACTTGTAGTCCTCGTCGAGGGGAATCACGAGCCCGGCCGAAAGAGCCGGCCAGAGCTCCTCCGCGGTCTCGATCGCGCCGCGCCCGCCCACCGCCATCAGCTCGCGCATGTGGAACCCGCCGCCGAGATGCGCGGCCCGCGCCAGCAGGGCCTGGGTCCCGCGGGGCAGGGTGCGCAGCTTTTCCAGCATCAGCCCGACGACGTTGTCGGTCATGTCGCGCCGCCGGATCTGCTCGATGTTCCAGCGCCATCCGCCCACGCTCCGCACGTAGTGGATATCTCCCGTCTGCTCCAGAGCCTTGAGAAACTGGCCCAGGAAGAACGGATTCCCTCGGGTCTTCTCGAGGCAGAGAGCCGCGAGCGGCGCGACGTCCTCGGGCACGGCACGGAGCGTGTCGGCGACGAGCCGGGCCACGTGCTCGAGCTCCAGATTGCCCAGGCGCAGGTTCACGACCGGACCCTCGGCGCGCTCGACGGCCTGGATCGCCAGCCGGAGCGGATGGGCGTCGTCCACCTCGTTGTCGCGGTAGGCCCCGATGATGAGGAGGCACAGATCCTGTCCGGCGCCGATGAGGTGCTCGAGGAGCCTCAGCGTCGGCTGATCGGCCCACTGGAGGTCGTCGAGAAAGAGGACGATGGGATGAACGGGCGACGCGAGCGCCCTCACGAACCGCGCGAACGCGATGTGAAACCGGTTCTCCTCCTCCGCCGCCGGCAGGGACGGCAGAGGGGGCGGCTCGCCGGTCAGCGCGATCAGATTCGGGAGGATCGCCGTGACCGCGGCGACGTTCTCGCCCAACGCGGAGAGAAAGCTCGTTCTCCAGTAGTGGCGCCGCTCGTCGCCCTCGCCCGCCAGCTGGCGGAGCAGCTGCTGGAGAGCCTGGATGAGGGCGGAGTAGGGCTGGTTGCGGCTGTACTGGTCCTGCTTGCCGCGCACGAAGTACCCGCGACGGGCCACGATGGGGCGGTTCAGCTCGCTCACCAGGGCGGTCTTGCCGATGCCGGAATAGCCGCTGATGAGGAGCAGCTCGGCCCGGCCCCCGCTGACGCGCTCGAAGGCGGCCAGGATGCCGGCGGTCTCCGCCTCGCGTCCGTACAGCCGCTGGCTGATCGAGAAGCGCTCGGGGACGTCGTTCGTGGCGAGAGGGAACGGCTCGATGCGGCGATGCCGGTGCCAGTGCTGCGCGCACGTGGCGAGGTCCTGGCTCAGTCCGAACGTGCTCTGGTAGCGGTCGTCCGGCGACTTGGACAGCAGCTTCTGCACGACCCCGGAAAGCGGCCCGGGAATCGACGGGTCGAGCTCGGAGAGGGGCACCGGAAGGGTCGCGATCTGCGCGTGCACCAGGGTCATCGGGTCGCTCGAGCGAAACGGGGTGACCCCGGAAAACAGCTCGTACAGCGTCACGCCCAGCGAGTAGAGATCGCTCCTGTAGTCGACGTCGAGGTTGGTGCGGCCCGTCTGCTCGGGCGACATGTACTCGAGCGTTCCCCGCAGCACCCCGTCCTGGCTGGAAATGTGCTCGCGGTCCAGGCGCGTCGCGAGCGCGAAGTCACAGAGCTTGAGCTTCAGCGCGGAAACGTCGACGAGGACGTTCTTGGAGGAGAGGTCGCCGTGGATCAGGTGATGCTGGTGCACCGCGCTCACCGCCATCGTCAGCTGGATGGCGAAGGCGATGCGCTCGGCCATATCGAGCTGGCGCCGGGCGATCACCTGCGCGAGGTTCGCCGAGCCGAAGTCTTCGAGCAGCAGCACCAGGCTCTTCTCGACCTGCTCGAGCCCGAGAGCCTGGACGATGAACTCCGAGCGGATGGACTGCAGCACCGCGTGCTCGTGCTGCCAGCGCGCATCCAGATCCGGAGAGGGATGGAGGCCATCCTGGTACTTCAGGACGACGGTCTTCCCATCGCCTCCCCGGGCGCGCGCCACCACCGTCTCGGCGGCGGCATAGATCACCTCTTCGACGGTGTATCCAGCGATTCTCATTTCCGGTTGGTGTCCGATTCTTGCACGCCCCGGGAAGGCCGTTACATCGCCAGGACGACCCTGTAGCGCGCTCTGCCGTTTCGCACCCGCTGTATCCCCTCTTCCGCGCGCGCGAGCGGCATCGACTCCGTCACCGCCGCGACTCCCTTCGCCGCAGCGAGGTCGAGCATCGCGCGGATCGTCGACGGGCTGCCGATCGCGCTGCCCGTGACGCTCTTCTCACCGCCGATGAGCGAGAACGCGGGAAGGTCGATGGGCTTGCCGGACGCCCCGACGACACAGAACGTCCCCCGCGCCGCGAGAGCCGAGAGCGCCGCAGGTCCGTCGATCGGCGTGTGGAGCGTCGAGATCAGGAGATCCAGACTGTTCCGGGCCGACTCGAGGCCTTTCGTCGAGCTCTCGAGGAACCGAGTCGCGCCGAAGCTCCGCGCCTCGGCTTCCTTGCCGGGATTCGAGGAGAACGCCGTCACCTCACACCCCAGCGCCCGCGCGAACTGCAGCGCGAGGTGCCCGAGGCCGCCGATCCCCACGACGCCGACACGCGTGCCGGGCCCCGCGCCGAGCCGGTGGAGCGGCGAGAACACGGTGACGCCGCCACAGAGGAGGGGCGCGGCGGTCTCGGAAGAGAGCGCCGCGGGGAGGGGAATCACGAAGCGGGCGTCGCTGCGGACGCGGTCGGCGAAGCCGCCGTGATGCCAGACGGCCGTGGCCTCGCTCTTTCCGCAGAGGTGCTCGTTGCCGGCCTTGCAGAGCGCGCAGACGCCGCAGGAGCCGCACTGCCAGCCGAGGCCGACGCGCTGCCCGGCCGAAAGGCCCTTCACCTCCGCCCCGGCGGCGGCGACCTCGCCCACGACCTCGTGGCCGGGCACGAGCGGGTACCGGCTGAGCCCCCAGTCGTCGTCCACGAGGTGCACGTCGCTGTGGCAGATGCCGCAGTGCGTCACCGCGATCTCGACCTCGTTCGCGGGAAGGGGTCCGGGCTCGTAGGTGAAGGGCGTGAGCGCGGCCCTGCGGGAGAGAGCGGCCATGGCGTTCGTCATAGCGCCATTGAACAACTCTTTCCGCGCCGGGAGTAGCATCTCGTGAATGGATACCCGGGAAGCCGATTCCGCTCCCGGCGAGGCCCGGCAGCGCGCCTCCGAGGAGCGCGGCGCCCGATTCCATTCCGTCGAGCTGCCCCGCTTTCGAGCCCTCGGCTTCACGATCCTCACGCTGTTCCTCGCCGGCCATCAGACGTTCTTCGAGGGCGTGCTCCGGCCCGGCGTGCTCGCGGTGTACTTCGCCGTCACGATGGCCTACGCGGCGCTCACCCACGTCGCGACGAAGGCGGCCTTCTCGACGAAGGCGGCCTTCGTCCACGGCGTCGGCGAGCGGACCAGCCTTCTCTTCCTCGCGCTGGACCTCTTTCCGCTGACGGTCGCCGTCTACCTCACGGGCGGGATGAGCAGCTGGCTGTTCTTCCTCTTCCTCGTGAGGGTCGCCGATCAGACCAACACGACGTTCCCGCGCCTCCTCCTGTTCACTCATCTCTCGGTCCTCTCCTACGCCGCGCTCCTCGCGTACCTGCACTACGGCGAAGGGCAGCCGGTGCCGGCGGGGGTGGAGGGCACGAAGCTCGTCTGCCTGTACCTCGCCAACCTCTACATCAGCCTCACCGGCCGCACGGCCGAACGTCTCCGCGAAGGGCGCGCCCGCGCCCTCGCCTCGGTGCGCAAGCTCGCGGCCGACCTCACGGCGCGCGGCGAGGAGCTGGCCGAGGCCAAGGCCCACGCCGAGGACGCCGCCCGGGCGAAGGGCGAGTTCCTCGCCAACATGAGCCACGAGATCCGCACGCCGCTGAACGGCGTGATCGGCATGACGGGTCTCCTCCTCGACACGAAGCTCACGGCCGAGCAGCGGGACTTCGCCGAGATGGCGCAGCACTCGGGCGACGCGCTCCTCGGGCTCGTGAACGACATCCTCGACTTCTCGAAGATCGAGGCCGGGAAGATGGAGCTCGAGTCCATCTCCTTCAGCCCGCGGACGTGCGTCGAGCAGGCGAGCGACATCCTCGCGCTGCGAGCGCAGGAGAAGGGCCTCGAGCTCACCGTTCTGGTCGAGCCCGACGTTCCCGAGCGCGTCCTCGGCGATCCCGCGCGGCTCCGGCAGGTGCTCCTGAACCTGGGCAGCAACGCGGTGAAGTTCACCGAGAGGGGCGACGTGACGATTCACGTTCGCCGCGAGGCCGGGCGATCCCAGGGGATCGCCTCAGGCAGTCCTGCCGGACTGCCCGGCGGAGCGCGCCTCCGCTTCGAGGTCGTCGACACCGGCATCGGAATCCCGGCGGACAAGAGGGAGCGGCTCTTCCGCTCGTTCT
>JAEUQS010000151.1 GCA_016789625.1 Acidobacteriota bacterium
CGGGCCGCGGCCGCGCCGCTCGGGAACGTGCTCTTCGCCCATGCCGACATCGCCGGCCTGCCGCTCTTCGAGGAGGCCTTCGACGCGGGGACCCGCGCGGCCGGGGAGATCCTCAGAGCCTCAGCCTGAGCGCCAGCTGGAGCTGCGTCTCGGCGCGCTCGAGGGGCAGGTTCAGGGTCTCCCGCGAGGGCCGCGCGCTCACGACGCGGACGGCCTCGAGCACGATCCGGTGGGCGCCCAGCACGCGCACCTGATAGGCCGCGGTGAACGCGTGGCCGCTCTCGCCGTTGTCGTCGGCTCCGAGCAGCGAGTCCTCGTCTCTCACGAGGAAGCGCTCGGCCCGCAGCGAGAAGCGGTGGATCCCCACGGGGAGCGACACGAGCGCGAAGCCCGAGGTGAACCGGAGGGAGACGAGGTCGCCCGGCCCCATTCCGCTCGTGCCGTGGAGGCCCTGCACGAGGATCTCGAGGCGCCCGAGGCGGGTCTTCGCCGCGCCGCTCAGGAACTCCGTGCGCCACGCGTACTGCGCGCCGTCGAACTCCGTCTCGAGGCCCCGGTTCGCGAACCCGAAAACGCGCATCTCGAGGATGTCGGTATGTGAGAAGACGAGCCCCGCGTACCCGCCCAGCCGGCCGTCGATCTCGCGGTGCGGGGTCACGGAGGGGGCCTGCTGGGCGAAGACACCGCCCGGCGCGAGCGACGTGATGCGAGGCAGCGGAAGGCGTCCTTCGGTGGTGGTGAGCCGGTCCTGGAGCACGAAGCCGCGCCACGCGAGCACGCTCCCCGCGGGGTCGCTGTTCCCCACCACGGCGGCCACGAGCCGCAGGTCCGCCCGCGCGCCCTCGAGGACGAGCGACGCCTCGAGACCCGTGGCGCGGACCTCTTCGCCGATCCAGGAGCTGGCCGACGAGGACGTGAGCGTGAAAGGGCTCGTCCACGCGACGCCCGTGTTCTCGAGGGAGAACGGCGGGAAGAAGATCCCGAGCCGGAGGTCGAGCCTCGCGTTCGAGGAAAGCCTCGGCTCGAGCCTGGCGAAGGCCTCGACGAGGCCGAGGCGGGTCGTCGTCCGGGCGCTCCCGGGATCCCGGAGGGATCCCTCAGCGGTCCTACCGGACCGCCGGGGCTCGAGGTCTGCCTCGACGTGAGCGCGGAACGAGAGCACGGAGTTCGCGCGCGCGTCGATCACCGCCGCGGCGCCCGCGAGCCGGAAGAGGGTGTCTCGAGACGCGCCCTCCCTCCTCGCCCCGTAGCGCGTCTTCCCGAGCCCGGCGTCGAGCGCCGAAACGGAGGAAGACGGCAGGACGAGCCGCGCGTCCAGCAGGCCCCGCACCGCGACACCGGGCTCCTCCTGCGCGAGCGCCCGCGCCGGACCGAGAGCCAGCGCCGCGAGGATCGCCAAAACGAGGCTTCGTCGGCAGGTCACGGCGAAACTCTCGCACATCTCGCACAATGAGCCGGTGGAGTCCCCCTCGCGCTCGGCATTTCTCTTCGGCAGAGCGACCGATCTCGCGCTGTTCGGCGGCTCGGCGCTCCTCGCCATGGGGCTTCTCGCCGCCGGCCGGCTCACGGGGGACCTGAACGGCGACGCGCCCCTCTGGGTGTGGATGCTCGGCGTCCTCGGCGTGGATGTCGCGCACGTCTGGTCGACGGCCTATCGCGTGGCGGCGAGCCCGGCCGAGCTCTCTCGCCGCAAGACCCTCTACGTTTCCGTGCTGGCCCTCTCCTGGGTGGGCGGGGTGCTCCTCTACGCGGGCTCGCCGCTCCTCTTCTGGAGGGTGCTCGCGTACCTCGCGGTCTTCCACTTCGTGCGGCAGCAGTACGGCTGGGTCTCGCTGGCCCGCAAGAGGAACCTCGAGGGCGAGGCCGGCCGGCTCCTCGACACGCTCACGATCTACGCCGCGACGCTCGCGCCCCTCGTCTTCTGGCACGCCAGCCCCGGCCGGCGCTTCCACTGGTTCCTGGCAGGCGACTTCGTGATCGCGCTGCCGAAAGCCGCCGGCCCTCTCGCGATGGCGATCCTCGCGGGCCTCCTCACCGCCTACGGGGTGAAGGAGGCTCTCCGCGCCCGCCGCGGCCTTCCGCTCTCGTTCACGAAGAGCCTCGTCGTGGTGACGACCGCGCTCACGTGGACGCTCGGCATCGTGGTCTTCAATTCCGACTACGCGTTCACGGTGACCAACGTCTTCGTCCACGGCATCCCCTACCTCGGGCTCGTGTACCTCACCTCGAGAAAGAGCGCGGAGAAGCGCCTCGAGCAGGGCGAGCCGCCGGCCCCGGGGGACCGCCTCGTCACGAGCGCCGGGCTCTTCCTGCTGCCCCTCCTCGCCATCGCGTTCCTCGAGGAATGGGGCTGGGACCGCCTCCTGTGGCACGAGAACGGCGTCCTCTTCCCGGGCCCCGACCTGACCCCGTCCGCGACGCTCCTCGCGCTCGTCGTCCCGCTCCTCGCCGTGCCGCAGGCGGCCCACTATCTGCTGGACGGACTCCTCTGGAAGGTCGTGCCCGAGAATCGCGAGACCGTGGACGCGCTGGGACTCCCCACATGACGCTCGGAACTCACTTCATCCTCGACCTCGAGGGCGCCCCGTTCGCGGCCCTCGACGACGAGCGACTGGTGCACGAGGCGCTCGTCGTGGCGGTCGGGGAGATGGGCGCGCGCGTGCTCGGTGTGTACCTCCACCGCCTCGAGCCGCAGGGCGTCTCGGGCGTCGTGGTGATCTCGGAGTCGCACCTCACGATCCACACCTGGCCCGAGCGGGGGGAGGCCGCGATCGACCTCTTCTCGTGCGGCGACCCCGCCCGCGCCCGCGACGCCGCCCGCCGGCTGCCCGAGAAGCTGTCGGCCTCCCGGTTCACGCTCCGCGAGATTCCGCGAGGCGTCCCCGAAGCAACCGAACCCTCGCTATGATTCCGCAGGCGGCGCGCCGCGCCGGCCACCAGGAGACGCCGATGCGCCGTTCGTTCCCCCTCGCCCTCTCGACTCTCGCCGTCCTCGCAGCGGGCCCGCTCGCCGCGCAGAAGATCCAGCCCACTCCCCAGGTCCCCCTCACGGTGAGCGTCAAGCCCTGGGGACCGTCGCAGGAAAAGCTGGACGCGGCTCGCGAGAAGCTCCTGGCCAGCGCCGAGATCCGCTCGCGCCTCTCCACGGACAACCGGCTGCTCTGGTTCGACATGGTGTGGCCGGAGGAGAAGGTCAACGGCAGCTACGTCGCCCCCGATCACTTCCGCGCCACGTTCTACGATTACGGCAAGAAGCAGCCGTTCGTGTTCGAGGGCCACCTCGATGCCCCCGAGAGCCCCGAGCTGCTCCCCCGCCCCACCGACGAGCCGGACCCGAACACGGCCGAGTACGAGGCCGCGACCGCGATCGTCAAGGCCGACAGCCGCTTCGCCACGGCCATCGCCGAGCGGCGCCTTTCCTTCTACCCCCCGATGCCGCCCCTCGTCACGGGCCAGAAGAACCGCACGCTCACCGTGGGCGTCATCTCCCTCGACCCGGGCAGCCGCGCCAACGAGATCCTCGGCGTCGACATGATCACCAAGGAAGTCACCCGCTACGCCGCGGGCGCGCCGATGAAGTCCATGGCGAGCCCCAATGCCGGCTGCGGCGCTCCCAATGCGGGACAGGCCACCACGGCGAAGGGCACCGCAGGCCAGTTCGAGGTCGTCGTGACCCAGGGTCCCACGGAGATCTGGCGGCTCGTGGTGGTGCGCCCCTCGGCCAGCTCGGGCCTGCGCGGCTCGGGCGTCGAGCTGATCAACGTGGACTACAAGGGCAAGCGCATCCTCTCGCGCGCGCACGCGCCGATCCTGAACGTCCAGTACGTCAACGACGCCTGCGGTCCGTACCGCGACTGGCAGTATCAGGAAGGCTTCTTCTCGGCGACGGGCACGGACGTCGCGAACGGCGTCCGCCAGTGCACCGCTCCGCCGTCGGTCATCCTCGAGAACGGCACGGACACCGGCAACTTCAAGGGCATCGCTTACTGGGTCTCCGGCAGCGACATCCGCCTCGTCTCGGAGCTGGAAGCCGGCTGGTACCGCTACATCACCGACTTCCGCCTCCTCGGCAACGGGACCATCCAGCCCCGCTTCGGGTTCGGTGGCGTCAACAACACGTGCATCTGCAACGTCCACAACCACCACGTGTACTGGCGGTTCGACTTCGACGTGGCGGGCACGACGAACCGCATCACCGAGGACCGGCTCTTCGGCGGAGTCCTCCTGGCGAAGGAGCTGTCGAGGAAGCGCGACGGGAAAACCACCTGGACCATCTCGAATCCCCTGACGAACGAGTCTTACAGGCTCGTGCCCGGAGGGCGCGACAGCGTGGCCGACAAGTACGGCCGCAACGACATCTGGTTCCTCAAGAGCAAGGTGAACGAGGTCGAGGACGGCGTGAACTGCACCTCGGGCGGCTCGTGCCAGACCTGGGCGAACATCGACAAGTTCGTCACGGCGGAGTCGATCCAGGACACGGACGTCATCGTGTGGTACGGCGCGCACTTCGTTCACGACGAGGTGAACGGGCAGGCCGAGGACCACGTGGTCGGGCCCGACTTCATCCTGAAGCGCTGGTAACCCCTCCGGGAACTGGCTCCGGAGACGGCGAGGGGCGGCTTTCGGCCGCCCCTTTTTCGTTTCGTTCCAGGCTGAGGACGGGGCCCGGGGCCCCCGCGCCGCCCTAGGAGGCGCTGTTCAGAACCGGCGCGCCCGCAGCGGCCGCCGCAGGCTCGGCGCCGGTCTCGGAGACGACTCCGGTTCCTTCGCCACCCTCGCCTGCTTCGCCCTCGCCACCCTCCATGGGGGTGCCGTCGGGATTGTTCTTCTTCTCGGCGCGCTTCTGGGCCTTCTCTTCGCGCTTTTGCTTCTTGGCCAGCTCGCGCTGACGCTTTCCGTGCTGGTAGTTCTGTCGTGCCACGTCAATCCCCCTGAGTCGATCGCTGAAGGCTGGGGGTGCGCTGCTCGTTCAGAAGGTTCCACCCCGTCTTTCGCACGCGGAGGATAGCACCCGTCTAAGCGGTGGCGGGAGCGGCGGTTGCCGCCGCCACCCAGAGGAAGGGGCGGG
>JAEUQS010000164.1 GCA_016789625.1 Acidobacteriota bacterium
CAGACGAGAAAGGAAACCGAAGAAACACTGAACCTTGGACCGGAGCGCGGCGAAATCGGTTCCAAACGATCTCGGAGTTCGCGAGCGAAGGTTACAAACCCGGCTCTTGACGCTAGCAAATTATTTGAAATCCGACGGAAAGTCAAACGCCTGAAATCTGAAGCATCTCCGCGGTCCACGAGAAGGGGAAGCGCATCGCCTGGTTCAAGCTCGACTCGAGAGGCGAGCCCTACGCGTTCGGAGCCCACGCGAACGACGTGGGCAGCGTGTGCGGGCCCTGGGAGTTCCAGGCCGGAGGGATCCGCCACCCGCTCTGGGTCTCAAGCGTCGATGGCACGTGGCGGGCCATGGTCAAGTCCCTGTCCGTCAACGTGCCTCTCGGTGACGACGTGTTCGTCCGGCCCTTAGAGCCGGGGACGCGCCCCTAGTTGGGCTTGTCGGCCTTCTGCTCCGGCTTCGCGGGCTCGGCGCCGGCTCCTGTGGCTCCGGGCGTTCCGCCCTGCGCACCTGGCACCTTGCAGCACTTGCGGGCCAGGATCGGCGAGAACTTCTCCTTCACGCCCTGCGTGGAGATGGACTCCAGCCAGTAGTAGTAGGTATTTCCCACCACGACGTCGTGGTCGTCCCAGGTGTAGCTCTGGGGAACCTCGCTGTTGCCGGCTCCGGGGAGCACCTTGGGCGTCATCACCGTGAAGGGACCCTCTTCCTTGTCGCCGCGGTGGACGAGAAAGCCGTAGTTATCGACCTCGGTGGAGGTCGACCACTTCAGCCGGATACGGGGCTTCTCGGCCGGCTCGGATTTCTTGTCCTTCGGGGTCTCGTCCGCGAGAGCGAACGAGGCCGAAAGAAGAAAGGCGGCCAGCACGGCGGCCGGAAGAGCGCGTCGGGGTCTCACTTGGAGGTTCCTCCAGCGACGACCGGCGGGGCGGGGCCCCGGTAGCGGGTCGTCGGGTCACCCAGAAGGTTGTACGTGAAGAGCGCCACGCGGTCGCTCGTGCGCCGCTTGGACGAAAGGAACGCGTCGCCGATTCGCGGGGTGGCGGGGTTGCCGAGGGTTTCGATGAGCGCCGCGCCGAAGTCCAGCGGGGGCGCGTTGCGCCAGCTCGAGGCGATGACGGCCACGGAGCCCTTGTGAGGCAGCCGCAGGAGCTTCTCGCCGATCGAGTCGGCCACCGGGTGATCGAACGGCGCGGAGTAGCAGGTGAGGCTCACCACCACGGGCAGCCCCGTCGTCTCCTGGAGCTGGTCGAGATGGTCGAGCGTGAAGAGATCGTGGTTCTTCTTCAGGTCGGGCGGACCGGTGCGCCAGATGTACCGCCCGCCGTGGCCGTTGAACAGCACGAGAGCGGGACCGCGGTTGAAGGCGTTCTTCAGGTTCTCGGTGTTCTCGCGGTTGTCCTTCTGCTCGGGCGTGGGGTAGATCTTGGAGACACTGTAGCCCTCCTGCCCGGCCTCGCTGGCGAGGGAGTCGGTCTGCTTCTGGAACTCCTCTTCGTCGTTCGTGATGAAGAGCGCGTCCTTCAGGGCGCCGGGCGGGAGACGACCGTAATCGAGGATCTTGTCGACCGTGGCGTTCGCTTCCTCGAGCGTCGCGACCGGCAGCCGGCCGATGGCGAGGTCGGGCAGGTCGTCGCCGTCGTCCACCATCGCGAACCAGTTGTCGCTCGCGGCGTTGCCCCAGGGCGACTGGAACTGATACGTGGGCACGAACTGACGGTCGTTGCGGGCCGTCTTCACGCCGCCGTAGCCCGTGGAATCGTTCTTGGGCGCGCCGCGGCCCCACTGTTCCGTCCAGTGCCAGTCGGCGAAGTCGTCGTCGGAGACCGTGCCGTTCTTGTAGTCCCAGCTCGCGTCGCCGATGAGGAGCGCGTAGCGCGGCTTCGGGCTCCAGGTCGCGCGCGCGTGCTTGAAGAAATCGCGAATCGCGTTGGGATCGAAGAAGCCGTCGCGGAAGCGGTCGTAGATGTCGTCCACGGAGACGATCTCGACCTTCAGCCCCTCGGCGCGGCGCGCGCGGGCCAGCTTCTCGGCGGCGGGCAGGAACGCCTCGTGGGAAACGATGACGAAGTCGGCTCCGAGCCCCGCCGCGGTGAGATCGCGCGGGTGCGTCACCCGGATGTCGAGCGGACGCAGGGCGGCGCCCGCGAGCACTGCGCGGAAGAGGCGCGACTCCCGTGCGGGCGGCGCGAAATACGCGCGACCGGCGGCGTCCGACTTCACGCGGAACACGCGGGAGTCCTCGGTGTCGTACACCTCGAGCGCGGCGTTCGCGCTGGCGCTCAGCACCACGGGTTCCTTCGCGGAGGCCCGGAACTCGGCCTGGACGCCCTCGCCCACGCGCAGGAGACGTGGATACGAGAGCTCCACCCAGTCCAGCAGCACGAGATCGATTCCGTGCGTCGTCTCACCGAGCGCCCGGAGCGCGAGCTGGTTCTTCTCGGCGAGCTGTCCCTCCGGAAGCTCCTTCTCGAAGACGAACGCGTTCTCGCCGTCGAAGACGGCCTTACCGAGGTCCACGCCGTTCCACACGACGTCCACGGTGTGGTCGGGGTCTTCCTTGAGGTGGCTGTAGCCCACGAAGCGCACCTTCAGAGTCGCCGGTCCCGCGCCGGCGCTCGGAGCCGGAATGGAGAGAACGGTGGGCTTCTCGTCCGTCGCCTTGATCTCGGCCCAGAACCAGCTCTCCTCGGGCTTGTCGTACCCCGAGAAGCGGATGAGCTTCTTGTTCACCTCGTGATGGTTCGAGACGGTCGTGGTGTCGCGCGCCAGGCCCTTCGGCTTTCCGGGCGGGACCGGGGACGTCCGAAAACGCCTCGGAGCCGTCGGCGCGACATCGAGGAGGTAGACCGAGGTCGTCGTGAACTCGTCCTCGTAGGTCTTCGAGCCGCGCGGAAACTCGCCCAGGAACTCGAGCGCGAAGCGGCCGTCGGCTGAGCCGGCGGGCAGGCGCTCGAGCCGCGACGGGCGCTCGACGCCCTTCACGCGGAGGCGCAGGCGGTCGATGTCGGCGTCGCTCATGTTCCGGCCCGCGGCCTTCAGGTCGGAATCCGTCAGCCGGATCACCGCGTCCCGGTCCACGAGCACCTTGGTGAGGGTCTCCGGAACCCCCGCCGCGAGCGGGAAGGAGAGAGCAAAAAGGGCCGCGGTCAGAGCACGGCCGGGGAGGAGTCTCATGGCCACGAAGGATGATAACGGCCGTTCGCCGTCCGTCATTCCCGGGGTGGCGTCCGACGGGTGAGCGCCAGCGCCGCGAACAGCACGAGCGCGGGCAGGATCGGGATCCGATAGCGCGTCTTCACGTGCAGGAAGAGGAACAGGCCCGCGTTGTAAGCCAGGAACG
>JAEUQS010000205.1 GCA_016789625.1 Acidobacteriota bacterium
CAGATGCCCCGTGCGGAGGCGGGACGCCACGGGCCGGAGGAGGGTCTCCACGAGACGGCCGTTCCCCTCGGGCCAGGTGAGGAACGGCGCGGCCTCCTCGATCTGTGCCCCTCCGGCATGCCGCCCCGAAAGCCGCGCGGCGTCGTAGTGGATTCCGGCCCAGGCGGACACCTGCGCGAGCGACGAGCCGAAGTCGTCGCGCGTGCCGTACTCGAGCACCCAGCGGAGGCGCGCTCCGCGATAGCCCCGTGCGTCCAGCCATTCGGAGAACGGAATGCGGTCGAGCGCGAGGAGTTCCGCGTCCTCCGACGAAAGCCGTGACGGCAGCGCGAAGGCCCTGCGGCCCTTCCCGTCGCGGAGCGCCGCGAAGGAACGCATCTCCGCGTCGAAGCGGTCCCGCTCGGCGAGCTCGGCCGCGGTCGCTCCGGCGCGCGGATAGAGTCCTTCCCACCAGAGGCCGCGATAGAAGAGGCGCTCCTCCGGCTCACGGCACAGGACCTCCTCGGCCCACTCGGGCGCGCCGGACGCGTCCCGTCCCACGAGAGCGCCGGCCTCCTCGAGGAGCGCCTCGAGCAGCTCGTCCCGCTCGACGGGAACGGGCAGGTAATGGGCGCCCCAGGGGTAACGCGATATCGTGTTCGAGCCGGAGACGGCCGTTCCCCCGGGCGCGCTCTCGAGCTCGAAGATCGAGACGTCCCGCACGCCGTTCCGGAAGAGCGTCCACGCCGCGGCGAGGCCCGAGGGCCCCGCGCCTAGGATCGCGACCTCCACCTGCTCGTGCCGGGCCACGGGCCTGTCGAGGAGCTCTCCGGTGAAGAGGCGGTGCCCGAGCGCGAAGCCCGCGCCGATCGTCTGACCCGTGAACGAGGGCCCTTCCGCGCTTCTCCGGCCGCAGCCCCCGAGCGCCGCGGCGTAGAAGGGCAGGGCCGAGAGGCCGGCGAGGCGGGCGAGCACGTCGCGGCGTGAGGGTCTCAGCGGGGTCAGTTGAACCTTCTCCACTCCCGCTCGTAGGCGTGCACGAGCACCTGGTTGTTCAGGCGGTTCACCTCGAGGACGTCGGGCCGGGCCATGTCGGGCGCGAACGCGAACATCGCGGGCAGCGTCTCCGGCGTCAGGGAGCGGAGGCCGGGCGGGACGCGGGACGGGACCTCGAACGGGCCGAGCTTCGCGAGGACGAAGCCCCACTCCCCGAAGCTCGGCACGGAGACGTGGTACGGCCGCGTCGCGAACCCCGCGGCCTCCATGGTGCGCGCGACGATCCAGAACGACTCCCGCGCGAAGAGAGGGGAGGTCGACTGCACCACGGCCGCTCCTCCCGGCGCGAGGAGCCGGGAGAGCAGGGCGTAGAACCGCGCCGTGTAGAGCTTTCCCACGGCGAAGGAGTTGGGGTCGGGGAAGTCCACGATCGCGACGTCGAAGCGGGACGACGCCGCGGCGTTCTTCGGATCCGAGATCCACAGCATCGCGTCGGCGTTGACGACCGTGACCTTCGGGTTCGACAGGGCGCCGCCGTTCTGAGCCACGAGGAGCGGGTTCTCGCGGGCGAGCGACGTGATGAGCGGGTCGAGGTCCACGAGCGTGATGCTCTCGACGCTCTCGTGCTTGAGGATCTCGCGCACGGCCAGGCCGTCGCCGCCGCCGCACACGAGCACGCGGCGTGCTCCGGGCACGAGGGAGAGCGCGGGATGCACGAGGGCCTCGTGGTAGCGGTACTCGTCGACCGACGAGAACTGCAGGTGGTTGTTCAGGAAGAGCTGGAAGCCCGCCCGGTTCCTCGTGATCACGATGCGCTGGTAGGGGGAGCTCTTCGCGAGGACGACCTCGTCGGCGTAGAGGTTCTCCTCCGAGAGCGACGTGAGCCGGTCGGCGAAGACGACGCCCGCCGCGAGGAGGACGATCGTTCCCACGGCCTTGCCCATGAGGAGCCCGGTGCCGCCGAGCCGCTCGCGGAACAGGTGGATCGAGTAGAGAGCGACCGCGGCGTTCAGGAGGCCCGTCACGAGCGAGGTCCGCACGAGGCCGAGCTGCGGCACGAAGAGGAGCGGGAAGAGGACCGACGCGAAGAGCGCGCCGAGGTAGTCGTACGTGAGGACCTGGGCGACCAGCTCCTTGAAATCCACCGTGGTGCGGAGGAGCCGCATCATGAGCGGGATCTCGAGGCCCACCAGCGTGCCGATGACGATCACGAGCGAGTAGAAGACGGGCTGGAAGGCCCGAACGACGCCGAACGCATAGAAGAGCGCGGGCGCCGAGAAGCCGCCGATGAGCGCGACGGCGATCTCGATCTCCACGAAGCGGCGGGCGACGCCCTTGCCGACGAAGCGGGAGAGCCAGGCGCCCAGCCCGAGAGACGAAAGATAGACGCCGATGACGAGGGAGAACTGCGTGACGCTGTCGCAGAGCAGGTAGCTCGCGAGCGTCGCGGCCAGGAGCTCGTAGACGAGCCCGCAGGCCGCGATGACGAGGACCGTGAGGTAGACCGGACCCGGACGGAGCGCCTGCGGTTGTTCCGGTTCCGCTGCTCTATCCAACGGTCGCGGCGACGATGATCGCGATTCCCAGGACGACCGACGCGATCACGATCGCGAGCGCGGTGTTCTGGTCCTCCTCGATCTCCTTCTTGAGCGAGAAGGGCAGGATCCTCGGGAGGATCAGGAAGAACGCCGCGAAGAACGCGAGCCCGATCAGCGAGAAGATCACGCTCGCGACGACCTGACCCCCGTGCTGTGTCCACCAGCTCATCACTTGCCTCCGTTCCAGTAGCTGAACGAGCGGAATCCGCTCGCGTTTCTCGAGCCCGGGGCGATCGTGCCCTTGGCGACGCGGCCGGGCAGCTCGTAGCCCCCGAGCTCGGCGATTCCGTAGCCGGCGAGGAGCGCCGCGGCGAAGATCCGGTAGATGTTCGATTTCATTGGGTGAGCCTCATTCGTCGTCACTCGTCACTGTCGCCACCGCCGTCGTCGCTCGAGGTCGTCGCGTAGTCGCTCTCGGCCCAGCGCTTGCCCTCGAACACGGCGTACGAGATCAGCATGAAGATGGGTCCGAGCCCGAGGAAGAAGAGCGTCCAGAAGAGCTTGTAGAAGCGGGGCACGCCGCAGCGGAGCCGGAAGTCGAAGTACGGCGGGCCCTTGCCCACCTCGAATTCCGGCTGCAGCCTGAGGACGTACGTGCCGATCGGGACCCGCGAGAGGAACAGCGTGCGCGAGCGGCTGCCTTCGCTCCAGCTCTCGCCGCCCGAGGAGCCGTAGTAATAGTCCGAGCCCAAGACGAAGCTGCGCACCTCGCCGGTCGCCTGATCGATGAGGTTGGCCTCCACGCTCACCCAGGAGTTGTCGGTGGGCGCGTCGATGCGGGCCTCGATGTTGCGGGTGGCGGGGATCTGGAACGGCTCCGAGAGGATGACGCGGTCGTCCTCGGGCAGGGCCGCGAGGGCGGTGAGGTCCTGCCGGCCCTCGTAGACGATCTTCTTGGGGCCGCGGATGCCGAAGAAGATGTAGAGCGCGATCGCGACGGCGCTGAGCGTGAGCCACGCCGTGCGGATGGCGGGGAACGTCGCGCTGCCGGGCCAGGGCTGGTTCGCGCCCACGCCGGTGGGCGGTGGCAGCGGCTCCTTGAGGGCGAACGCCTTGAGAACGTCCTCCTGCGGAACGTAGACGCCCTCGGTCCAGTTGACCTCTTCGCCCGCCAGCTCTTGCGAGAGCATGCGCGGCGGGGCGACGTAGTCCGAAGCGGTCGTCGTCTCGCCGGCGTAGACCTCCCAGTAGAACTCGCCGAGCACCGCCTCCACGGTCGCGGTCGCTGCCGTGAAGTGCTTGTAGGACCTTCCGGAATAGAGCGCGTTGCGGCCGGCGGCGACGACGGCCGCGACGGGAACGGGCTTCAGCACCGTGAAGTGCCCGTTCGATTCCGCGAGCCAGTGGAACGCCTCGGAGGCCTTGTCCTTGAGGAGGTATTCCGTCCAGTAGTAGTGCGTGCCGTCGACGTTCACGAACTTGCGGACGGCGCCCAGGATCACGTAGACGTGCCCGTTCAGCGTGCCGGCCGACCCGATCGGCAGGGACGGCTTGAACGGCACGTTCTTGAGCCGCTCGAGGAGCTCGAACTTGCCGCTCTTGGATCCGGCCCCGCCGGCTCCGAGCATCGCCCCGCAGTAAACGCAGGCCAGGCGCACCGTGGCCTTCGGATCGCGAATCTCGAGCGGCCCGCCGCAGTTGGGGCAGTTGAGGGCCGTGGCCTTGGCGGCCGTCTGGCGGTCGGCCCAGGCCGTGAGGCCGGGAATGCCGAGCTCCTCGAGCGTGACGGTGACGCCCACGTAGAACGCGTCGACGCCGGGGTCCGCGCCGTAGTCGAGGGTCGCGAAGCTGCCTTCGGGACCCGAGAGATCGGCGTACCTGAAGATCGAGAGGGGCGCGGCGTCGAACGGCAGCTCGCCCTCGGCCGAGGCGTACTGCGCGGCGCGGCGCTCGGCCACGGCGAAGACGCCGTAGGGCTTGATGTCGAGCCTCTGCCCGGGCGCGAGCCGCTCCAGCTCGGGCACGCCCTCCGGCGTGGGCATGGGCTTCATCAGGTAGAAGGAGCCCTGCGCCTCGGCCAGCCAGCCGGAACGTCCGTCGTCGAACACGACGTGCCATTCGTCCCACACGGAGCGTCCCGTGCCGCCCTCGGCCGAGGTCGCGAGCTGCAGGCGCCCCACGATGCGAAACGGCCGGACGCCCTTCTTCGGCTTGCCGTCCATCCCGATCCGGAACGGTGACGACGTGGGGGTGAGCTCGGCGACCTTGCCGATCGCCTCGACGTTCACGCCCCGGCGCGCCACCGCGGACCGGCAGCTCGGGCACACCGTGACGAGCGACGAGCCGGCGGAGAAACGGACCTCGGAGCCGCAGTTGGGGCAGTTCGCTGCGCGGGCGCTCATCGGCGGCGCGATGTTACCCGGCATACGATGCCGTTTGTGCGACTCGCGTCATCGATCTTCGGCGCCGCCCTCGTGCTGTTCCTCGGGCTGGTGCTCTTCCTGAGGTGGTACCAGCGCGCGGCGCTCTTCCCGGCTTCCCAGGTGAGGTTCCCCGAGGGGCGGGACCGGGGCGTCCTCGCGGTGAGGTCCGATCCGCCGCTCGCCGGAGCGTTCTTTCGAGCGGAGGATCCCGCTGCTCCGGCCATCCTCTACTTCCACGGCAACGGCGAGTCGGCCGCTCACAACGTGGGCCTCGCGGACTTCTTCGTGTCGCACGGACACTCGGTGTTCCTCGCCGAGTACCGCGGCTACGGAGGACAGCCGGGCACGCCCACGGAGGACGGTCTCCTCGAGGACGCGCGGGATGCCTGGAAGGCTCTCGACGGCCTCGGCGTTCCCGCGGGAAAGAGGATCCTGATGGGGCGCTCCCTCGGAGCCGCGGTGGCGGCCGGGCTCGCCGCCGACCTGAGCGCCGGGCCTCCAGCGCTCGTCGTCCTCGTCTCGCCGTTCACGTCGGTCTCCGACATGGCGCGCCCCGTCGTGGGCTGGCTCACCCCGCTCGCCGTACGGGACCGCTTCGACACCGCGGGACGCGTGCCGCGGATCTCCGCGCCGTTGGTGATCGTCCACGGCACGCACGACGAGGTGATTCCCTTCGCGATGGGAGAAGCTCTCGCGCGTTCCCGGCCCGGGAGTGGCTTCGTCGCGATTCCCCGCGGCACCCACAACGACCTGCCCGGGCTGGACGGAATCCTCCTCGGAGAGATCGAAAAGGCTCTGGTAGCCTCGGGAATCGAAAGGGGACAACCGTGAAAACCGCGATCAGGATCTCCAGCGTCTCCGGCCTCGTCGTGCTCTCCGCGCTCGCCGCCGGGACGGCCCTCGCTCAGTTCGAGGGCGTCGCCGAGATGAAGACCACCATGGAGGGCGGCCGCGTCACCGCGAGCTCGAAGATGTTCCTGGGCAAGCCCGGCTACCGCATGGAGATGAAGCTCTCGGGTGCCGACATGCAGAAGGCCGGGATGGGCGGCATGACCATGGCGACGCTGGTGAAGGCCGCCGAGCCCAACCGCGTGTACCAGATCAACGACGCCACACGTTCGTACAGCGTCATGGATCTCTCCAAGATGAGGGAGCAGGCCGCGGGACAGAAGACGCCCGACGAGACCTACAAGGTCGAGAAGCTCGGCAAGGACAACGTCAACGGCTTCTCCTGCGACAACGCGCGCGTGACGGGCTCGACGGGCTCGGTCATGGAGATGTGCCTCACCAAGGACGTCGCGGGCTCGGGGCAGGTCTTCGGCGCGCTCCAGGGCGGCTCCCGGTCGGGCAGCGGCGACAACCTCTACAAGGCGCTCCGGGACTCGGGCGTCGAGGGCTTCCCGGCGCGGATGATCGTGCGGGACAAGAGCGCCAAGCCCATGATGACCATGGAGCTCCTCAAGCTCGAGAAGAGGTCGCTCCCCGCCTCCACGTTCGAGGTGCCGGCGGGCTACCAGGAGCAGACGGGCATGGCGGGCATGGCCGTGAACCTCCCGCCCGAGGCGCAGAAGCAGATGCGGGAGGCCATGGAGAAGATGACCCCCGAGCAGCGCAAGATGATGGAAGACGCGATGAAGAAGGCGGGACAGGGCGGCCAGTAGCGCCGGATCCTTGACCCTTCTCCACGGCCTCGTGCTCTTCGGTTCGGCCGCCGCCGCGGGCGTGATGAACGCGCTCGCGGGTGGCGGCACCCTCCTCACGTTTCCGGCCCTTCTCTTCGTGGGCGTCCCGGCCGTGCAGGCCAACGCCACCTCCACCGTCGCGCTCCTGCCCGGCGCTCTCGCGAGCATGGCCGGCTACCGGCGCGAGGTGCGGACGCACGCGGCCTGGCTCCGGACGCTGTTCCTGCCCAGCCTCGCCGGCGGCGCGATCGGATCGCTCCTCCTTCTGCGGACGCCCGACGCCACGTTCGCCGCTCTCGCGCCCTGGCTCGTGCTCTTCGCGACGCTGCTCTTCGCGATCCAGGCGGCTCTCGGCCGGAAGCCCGGAGACGCGGCGCCGCGCATCTCGCTCCTCGTGGCCTCCGGGGCGCAGCTCCTGGTGGGCATCTACGGCGGCTTCTTCGGCGCGGGAATCGGCATCCTCATGCTCGTGATCCTGGGTTTCCTCGGCCTCACGGACATCCACGCGATGAACGGGCTCAAGAACTTCTTCGGGTTCTCGATCAACGTCGTGGCGGCCTCGCTCTTCATTTGGCACGGCAAGGTGCTCTGGCCGGAGGCGCTCGTGATGGTGGCGGGGGCCACGCTCGGCGGCTACGGGGGCGCCGGCTTCGGACGGCGGATCGGCAAGGAGAAGGCCCGCGCCGCCGTCGTGGTGATCGGTCTCGCCATGACGGCGCTCCTCTTCCTCCAGCGCTGAAGGAACGAACTATCATCTCGGCCGCTTCATGAGCGACGAACCCGGACCCGCCCCGGAGAGGCCGCAGCCGCCTGCGGACAACGTCGTCTGCGGCGGCTGCCAGTGGTCGAACCCGCGCGCGGCCGAGGTCTGCGAGTTCTGCCGCATGCCGCTCGCCGCTCCCCGCAAGGCGCCCCGGCCTCGGCCCGCGGGTGCGCAGCCCGGAACGGGCGGAGCCACAGCGGGTGCGCAGCCCGAGCCCCGGCTCGCCGCCCCGTCGCCCGAGGAGCTCGTGGGCTCGGTCACCGTGAGGCTGCCCTTCGCGATGACGCCCTTGCGCATCGGGATCGGAATCGTTCTCCTGGCCGCTCTCGCGGCGGCCGTCGTCCTGCGCCGGAACGCGCCGAAGCCTCCGGAGGATGCCTTTCTCGAGATGAAGAAGCTCATCCAGCGCTTCGAGAAGGAGACGGGGGGCTATCCGCCCGACCTCTCCGCGCCCGAGCGGAGGTTCGGGGAGCTGCCCGCGGCGCTCCGCACGGATCGCTGGGGCCGGCGTTTCGTGTACGTGGCGCGGAAGCCGCGGATCGGCTCGGCCGTGGCGCGCACCGAAGACGGCACGCCCCTCTTCGGCGCCTGCGAGCTCCGGTCCGCCGGTCCGAACGGCAAGCCCGGCGACGCGGACGACCTGGTCTGGCTGAGCGAATGAAGGGGTTTCGAGCTTGAGGGAAAGACGCTTCTCGTCGGCGTTGCGCATTCCGGCGACCTGTCCCGAGTGCGCCGGAGCGCTCGCTCTCCGGGATCTCGCGGCGGCGTTTCGCTGCCCCTACTGCGCGGCCGCCCTCCTCTCGTTCCATGAAGGCCCGCGCCGCGCGGCCCTTCCGTTCAAGGTGTTCGCGGCCGATCTGAGCGTGCGCCTCCCCGGAGCGACGGGCGAGGCCGAGGCGCTGTTCCTGCCGTTCGAGGTCGCCGTCTTCCTCGTCTTCGAGCTCGAAGGCGGTCGCCTGAGGTCCGCGCTCGTGGAGCGCTCGGCGCTGGCGCTGGCCCCCGACCTGGATCTTCCCGTCGATCTCCCTCTGCCGGCCAGGGAGACCTGGGCGGCGGACGTGCGTCCGTTCGAGCCGATCCGGGCCGACGGCGCGCTCGTCCTCGCCGAGGAGGGCGGAACCCGTGTGCTCGACGGGCTGCGGGCCGAGGTCCTGGGCGGCTCCGCGACGAGGAAGGCTCTCCTCCTCTCGCGGACGATCCTCTTCTGGCCGTTCCATCTCGTGCCGGTCGCGGGCGGCTCCCTGCTCGTCGACGGCGTGACCCAGCGGGATCCCGCGCTGCTCACGGAAGAGAAGGCGGCGTCGCTCCTCGAGGGGCGCCCCGCCAAGGTGGGGGCCGACGTGAAGCCCGTCTCCGCGCGGTGCCCCGTGTGCCGCGCCGGGCTGCCTCTGGCCGGTCCGTTCTGCGTGCGCGTCTGCGGGCCCTGCGGTGCGGTGGTCGCGGTCACGGAGACGGGTCTCGTGAAGCTCGCTCGCGACGCCGATACCGAAGCGCTACCGGCCGCCCCGGCCGTCCGCGTGCCCGTGTGGAGGTT
>JAEUQS010000208.1 GCA_016789625.1 Acidobacteriota bacterium
GAGATGCCCACGGAGACCTGGGGTGCCGTTGCCTTCGGCGGCGGGATTCTCTTCGACGGCCTTTCCTCGGCGTCGGGCACGGAGCCGTGGATCAGCGACGGAACGGCGGCCGGGACGCACGTGCTGAAGGACGTAGTTCCCGGGCCGGGGAGCGGACTGCAGTCCGAGATCGTGGCAGGTGGCTCCACGGCCTACTTCGTCGGAGGAGACAGCTGGCACGAGCTCTGGAAGACCGATGGAACCGAGGCCGGGACCACTCCGATCCTGGAGATGAGCTCGCCCTACTACGTCCTGGTGGGGCAGATCGACGGCACGCTGTACTTCTTCGCGTATTCCGCCGATTCGTACCGGTGGTCGCTCTGGAGGTCCGACGGCACGGCGGCGGGGACGCGCGAGGTCCGGTCGCTCGGGGACGGCGCTCTGTCGAGGGACCCGGTGAATCGCCCCGTGGTGAGCGGGAGCCGGGTGTACTTCGCGCACGGCGAGGGCGACACGCGGCTCTTCAGCAGTGACGGGACCCACGCCGGTACCTTGCCGCTGTCGCTCCCCGTGCCGCGCGTGGATTTCTCCGCGGTGCCCGGAGGCGTCGCGTTCGGCTGGGAGAGCGGAGTCGGCTTCACGGACGGCACGCCGGAAGGTACGCGATCGCTCGGCACCGCGTCACCGCGTCTGGGCAGAGATCGCGCCGAGTCGTTCGTCAGACTGGGCTCGATGATCCTCTTCTCGGGCTGGGACGCCGACCACGGCTACGAGCTCTGGAGAGCCGATCTGGAGGGTGGCGGACGGATGTTTTATACGGTCGTGCCGTGCCGCGTCGTCGACACGAGGATCCCGGAGGACGGACCGCCGATTCTCGACGGCGCTACGCGTGAGATTACGGTCGCCGGCCGGTGCGGCGTCCCGATCGACGCAGCGGGGGTCGTGCTGAACGCCACCGTCGCCGGGTCGACGGGGGATGGCTACATCGAAGTGAGTCCGGCGCGGCGCGGACCGACGGGAACGCGATCCACGTCGTTCCGGGCGGGGCAGACCCGCGCCTCGTCGATGGTCCTCGGGCTGGATCCCGCTTCACAGGGCATGGTGTCGGTTCGATTGTTCGCCCCGGGATACGCAGACGTCATCCTGGACGTCTCGGGATATTTCCGGTGAAGGGTCGGGGTCGATGGGCATTGCCTTCATCGGGACCCTGAGCCGTGCTGACCGGCAGGCGGTCAGTCGCCGGCCGGCGGCATCTGGAAGGCGCCGGCTTCCAGCAGACGCGTGATCCACCCGGAGTGAGGCAGGGAACACGTACAGAGCGCGCGGATCTCCGTGTCGACGTCGTATTCCACCCTCCGGATCGTGGGCTCCGTTCCGTCGATCAGGAGGTACGCGGCTCTCCGGTCTCCGTCGTACGAGAGGCCGACGCTCCCCGCGTTGGCCACGACGAGCCCGGGGAGCCGCCGAACGAATGGCAGGTGGGTGTGTGCGTATACGGCGATCGGCTGCCCGAGGGGCCGGAAGTGCCTTTCCAGGTCGTCATCGGCGGTGTCCGGAGGGAGCGCCTGCCACGGCGACGAAGGCGTTCCGTGGACCAGCGCGACGGGTCCCGCGGCGAGCTCGAGGGGCAACCCGCGGAGCCACGAGAGGCGCTCCTCACCGAGCGTGTTCCGGGTGGCGGCCGCCATCTCCTCCACGAGGCGGAACATGCCGCCCAGCCCCGGATGCCGGCGCGAGAAGGCCTCGAGCGTGCCCGGGTCGGCGAGCATCTGATCGGTGTTTCCCTGAACGCCCCGCCAGCCGAGATCCCGGATCCGGTCCACGACCTCCACGGGGCTCGCGCCGCCGTCGGCGAGGTCGCCGCCGTGCAGCACGAGATCGGGCGAGGTCTGGCGAAGGTCCTCCAGAACAGCCTCGAACGCCGTCCGGTTGCCGTGGATGTCCGCAACGATCGCGATGCGCATTCAGTCGCCCGGCAGAAACGCCTCGAGCATCTCGTCGAACGCCTTGCCCCCGACGTTCGCGGAGGTCTTGTTCGCGAGGACGACGGCGACGAGCCGCGCGTCGCGGTCGATCACGAGCCACGAGGAGATACCGGGCCCTCCGCCGGGCTGGTGAACGATGCGCCGACGACTGTCGTCGGGTCCGATCGTCCAGCCCATGCCCGGCCAGGCCTCCGCTCCGATTCGAAATCCCAGTCCGACACCCGTGTCCGTTCCGGAGCTGGTTTTCAGAGGCGTGAAGAGCTGCTCGAGCGTGGACGCCGAAAGGAATCCGGGCGAAAGGAGCGCCGAGCCGAACCGTACGAGATCCTCGGCGGTCGACAGATAGCCCGCGCCCGCGAGCTTGTGGCTCGGGTCGTAGCGCGGGGCGCGCACGGGTCTGTTCGCGGAATCCGTTTCGTAGAACGTCGCCCGGGCCGGCATCGGCGCGCGCGGGTCGTTCGGCACCGTGGAGGTCATCTTCAGCGGATCGAGAACGTGGCGCCGCATCGCCCGCTCGAAGGGCTCGCCGGAGACCTTCTCGATCACGGCGGCGATCACCGTGTAGGTGCCCGTTCCGTACGCGTGCTCGGCGCCCGCGGGGCCCGTGGGAGGCTGCTCGAGGATTTCCGAAAGCGCCTGTGCCGTGTCGTAGTGTTTCGTCGTGAGGCGGTTGGCATTCGCGAAATCGTCGCCGAGGCCGCTCAGATGCCCGGCCACGAGGCGCGTCGTGATGCCGCGGCCCGCGTAGGGGAATTCAGGCAGATAGCGTTCCACCGGAGCGTCGAGGTCCAGCCTGCCCTGATCGATGAGTCGTCCGGCGAGAGCCATCGTGAGGGCCTTGGTGATGCTGCCGATGCCGAACCGGGTGGCCGTCGTCGCCGCCTTCCGGGATTCACGGTCCGCGTGTCCGAAGGCCTCGGAGTAGACGATTTTTCCACGCAGCCCGACGGCGACACTGAGCGCCGGGATGTCGTCCTTCGCGAGGCGGGCCGTCAGCGCGGCGCGCGCCCGCACGGCAGGGTCTGCGGGCGTGGGCAGGGTCGCCTGGGTCAGCGCGAGAAGGGAAAGGACGGCGAGCCGCACGAAGCTACTCGAAGAGCGCGGAGACGCCGATGCGGAATCCGGGGACGACGGAGGAGGTGGTCGTCCGAGCAATCGTCGACATGCGGGAAGTGTACTGCGCGACGTTTGGCTCTATGCTATGGCCAAAGGTGAACACGTCCGTGCGCGTGGTTCCCGGCGAAGCACCCCGAAACCCGTATCTCTCGAGCCTCGGGACGATGCCGAGGGCGGGTGCCCTGTTCGTCGTCGCGGTGGGGGTCGTGGTCGCGTCGGGCTGGCTGCTCGGCATCGCGCCCTTTCAGAGCGTTCTCCCGCAGCTCGTGTCCATGAAGATGAACACGGCTTGTGGCTTCATCGCGGCGGGTGCCGCTCTCTGGATGCTCCGGGGAGCCCTGCCGGGATCTCGTGCCCTGAGCGTCGCGCAGGCCCTCTCGGTGTTCGTCATCTTCCTCGGTGCCCTTTCACTCTCGCAGGATGTCTTTGGGTGGAATCTGGGTATCGACGAGCTGCTCGTGCGGGACCCGCGCGCACCCGGAGACCTGCCGCCGGGGAGGATGGCCCCCGCGACGGCCGTGTGCTTCCTGTCCGCGGGCCTCTCGCTCCTCGGTGTCCGCGCCCGGGCGGGCTTCGTGGGCTGGTTCGCGCCGGTCACGCTCGTCTTCGCGACGCTGCCGATCCTGGGCTACGCGTACGACGTGAAGGCCCTCTATCGGTTGGGTCCCTACACGGCCATGGCCCCGAGCACGGCACTGTCGTTCTTCGTCCTGTCGCTCGCGATCCTGGCGGCGAGCCCGGACCGGGGGCTCGCCCGGTTCGCCATCAGCGAAACGGCTGCCGGCGTCGTGGTGCGCCGGCTGCTCCCGACGATTCCGGCCGTTCTGTTCCTCGTCGGCTGGGTCTGTGTGCTCGGGCAGCGCGCGGGACTCTACGATCCGAGCTTCGCGCTCGCGCTCGTGGTGGTCCTCAGCGTGGGGGTCTCCCTGCTCGCCGTTTCGTCCACGGCCGCTTCCCTGCACACTGCCGACCTCGAGCGCCAGCGCGCCGAGCAGGAGGTCCTCGCGCTCAACGCGGACCTCGAGAGGCGGGTGAAAGAGCGCACCCGCGAGCTCGAGGGCTCTCTCGCGCAGGTGAACCACCTCAGCGGTCTTCTGCCCATCTGCGCCTGGTGCCGGAAGGTGCGCGACGACCACGACTACTGGCAGACCGTCGAGCAGTACGTCACGTCCCGAACGGAGGCCCGCTTCTCCCACGGGATCTGTCCGTCCTGTCACGACAGGATCCTGGCCGAGGAGCGGGAGCTCGCGGCCAAATGAGCTCTGAGTGAGCGGCTTCGCCGAGAAGGTGAGGCGCCTCGGCTACATCCCCTGGATTCTCCTGGCGCCTCCGGCTGCCGCCGCCCTCCTGATCCTCCTCTGCGTGGTCATCGATCGGGTGTTTCCCTGGCCGGAGGCGCAGCGGATCCTCGCGGAGCGGAGCCCTTCGCTCACCGTGTGCACGGCCCTGCAATCGAGGACCGAGCGTTTCGGCGCGGAGGTGTCCGGGGAGAGGAGCCGTACGTACATCGTGTTCCGGAAGGGGTCCGCACCCACGACGCTCACGCTGCAGCAGGAGCTCCCGAACGGTGAGATCCAGATCTCGGAGGGGGCTGCGAGTGCCCTCGCCCCTGCGGTTCTCGCCGCGTTCTTCGGAGCGGCTCTCTATGCTTTCTGGAGAGCCCTCGGGGGCGGTGCTTCCCCTCCGCCTCTCCTTTCGGACTCGGGAAGCCGGAGCGACCGGAACGATCGGAACGAGTTTCTCTACACGGCCGGCTCCTGTGTCGCCTGGCTGTCCCTGGTGTCGTGGATTGGGCTCGTCGCGTTCGCAATCGCCGGGATCGCACCCGAGGGGGAAGTGTCGGTGTTCCGCGAGTCTCCCCTCGTCGAGGGACTCTCGAGGGGTTTCGAGGTCGTGATCCTCGCATCCTGGCTGTCCGCCATCGTCCTCTGGACGCGGCTCGAGGGCAACCGAACGGAGCACGTGCTCACGCTCGTCCTCCTGATCTTCTGTGGAGCGTTCTGGTCGTTCGGCTATCTGCTCGCCAAGCTGCCCCTGCTCAGGCCGAGAGCCGCGCCACTACGAGATCCAGGAGCGCGCGGAGCCGGGCGAGACGTCTGAGATCCCGGTGGTAGCCGACCCACGTGTCGCGGCCCGGAGGCTCCGCTCCCAGATCCAGCCGCTCGACTCCCGGCAGGGCCTCTCCCAGCGGAACCGGGAGCACGGCGATGCCGGCACCCAGCGCGCACATGCGGGCCTGGACGTCTCGACTGTTGGTGCGAAAGGCGACGCCGGCCTTCGGCAGCAGCGTCTGGAGCCAGGTGTCGTCGGGCAGTCCCGAGTCCAGCGCCAGGATCCTCGTCGTCGCCGTTCCCCGTCGCGCGTAGATGCCGTAGCGCATGTGGAGCAGCCTGCGGGAGACGACGTCGGGCTCCTCGAACGGGCGGGTGCGAAAGGCCAGATCGGCCTCGCGACGGGAGAGGCTCAGGAACCGCGAGTCGGTGAGGAGCTCCACGATCACGCGGGGATGCGTGCCCGCGAACTCGGTCAGCACGGGTGTGAGGAGGTTCACGCCGAAGCAGTCGGTCGAGGTGATCCGGAGGACGCCCTCGAGATGCCGCTCCCGCCCGGCCAGGCGCCGCTCGATCGCGAGCGCTTCGTCCTCGATGCGCTCGGCGTGGTCGAGCACCGCAGTGCCTTCGTCGGTCAGGACGAAGCCGTCCTGCGTTCTCTGGAACAGCTTGTGCCCCACCGACTGCTCCAGAGAGCGCAACCTGCGGCCCATGGTGGGCTGCGTCTGCGACAGACGGCGCGCCGCCGCTCCCAGCGTCCCTTCGCGGGCGATCGCCAGGAACACGCGGAGATCGCTCCATTCGAGGCCTGTCTTCGTCGCGCTCACGGCCATGCAATTATGCATGGGCAACGTTCGTTCTCGATCATGTCCCTACGGCTTTCGTTTGAGTAGCCTCCATGAGGTGAAGCGGTCCCTCCTCCGGCTCTTCCTCGGGCTCGGCGCCGTTCTGGGCGCGATCGTGCTGTTCCGGAGCGCGCTCCTGCCGGCTCTCCAGCTCGCCTTTGACCCCGGCGAGGCGACGACGAGCGCCATCCGCCGGACGGGGATATTCCTTTCGGTGCTCCTGGCGTACTGGGGCCAGGTGAGGCTCCTCGAGAAGCGGAAGGTCACGGAGCTGCGTCTCGCGCCCGCCGCCATTCCGCTGGGCGCGCTCTCGGGGGCCGTGCTCATCTCCCTCACGACCCTGTCGCTGTTCGCGCTCGGCGCGTACGAAGTGATCGCCGTGCGGGGTCTGAATGCCGGCCTCCCCGGAGTCGCCGGTGTGATCTGGGTGGCGGCATTTCTCGAGGAGGTGGTCTACCGCGGCGTCCTCTTCCGGAGCCTGGAAGAGATCCTGGGCACGACGGCGGCCCTGTGGCTCCAGTCGCTGCTCTTCGCCGCCATGCACCTC
>JAEUQS010000224.1 GCA_016789625.1 Acidobacteriota bacterium
CCCGCGAGGTAGACCTCGTCGAACGCCATCGCCAGGAGGCGCGCGCTGACGGAGCCGATCGCGCCGGTGGCGCCGATCACCATCGTCTTCGCGGCGACTTTCCCCGTCTTCGGGTCCGACTTCACGAGGCCCATGCGCCGCATGGCGTCGGCGGCGGCCCAGAGCGCGCCGGAAGCCGAGTAGCTGTTGCCCGTGGTGATGGGGATGCGCGAGCGGCGCGCGACGGTGACGCCCGCGTCGCCCACGACCTTCGTGAACGCGCCGAGACCCATGATCTGCGCGCCCATCTTCTCGGCCATCTCTCCGGCCGCGAGAAGGCGGCGATACGTGAACTCGGGGCTGCGCGAGAGCATCTCCTTGGGCGTGCCGCCCACGAAGATCAGCCAGCCCTCGGCCTCCGAGCCGGCGGGCGAGACGATGTTCTCCATCTTGCAGTACACCATCGGGGGCAGGTGGGCCGCGAGCGACTCGAACGTGTCCATGAGCGCCTTGGGCGTCGCCTTCGGAATCGGCAGCCCCTTGCGGATGTACTCCTGGCTGAGCGGGTGGATCACGAACGCGAAGCGGCGGATGTTGCGGAATTTGCCCGTGGGGTGAAGGAGCCTTGGCCGGATGTCGAGCTCCTGGATGATCTCCTCGAAGTCCTCGTCGGTCACCTCGCTCGCGGGCTTGCCGAGAGCGGCCAGGATCATCGCCTCGAGCGTGCCGATGCCCACGACGTGCTCGAAGAGCTTGGGCGAGACGTCCACGACGAGGTTGACCTTCTGCGCCTTGAAGAACTCGAGGCGCTCGCTGCCGACGGCCGAGGTGATGAGCGTTTTGCCCGCCAGGTTCTTGCCGTCGGCCACGGCCTGGATCTCCGTGAACGTGCCCACGATGACATGCGCGTCGGCCGCGGCCAGCCCCACCCGCTTGGCCTTCAGGCCGGTCAGGGCCGAGGCGAGGAAGTCCGCTCGCCGGCCGCCGATGAGGAGGTCCTTGCCCTTCGAGTAGAGCTCGAGCTGGTCGAGCGAGGTGAGAAGGAGCGGCGAGCCGGCCTGGAACACGGGATCCGCGAAGCTGAGGTTCCGCGTGTACGCCGACATCGCGACGGCCATGTCGTAGTTGCGGAGGCCCGAGAGAAAGAGCACGAGGTTGTTGTTGAAATAGTTGCCGAGCTCTTTCTGCACGTGGCGCAGGGCCCGCACCTGGAGCAGGCGGCGCAGCGTCGCGCCGGTCGTCACGGGAACGCGCGTCACGACCCGCATGAGGCGCGAGGTTTCCCGGTGGGAGATCGTGCGCGTCCCCACGTTGTAGTGGTCGCTGATCTCGCCGAGCGCGAGGGCGTCGGCCTTGGCCTGCTCGCGGCGCAGGAGGTCCCACGCCTTCCCGGTGTCCGCGTCGGCGCCCACGCGCCGCACCGAGAAGTCCTGGCCGAGAAAGGGGGTCTGGAACTCGAAATCCTGGTCGGAAGACCCGAGGGTCACCGTGACGACCTTCTTCATGGCTTCAATTTTCCTCGAAGCCCGAAGTGTCCCTCACCGGAGCGCTTTCGCCAAAAGGAACCGAGTACTGAGCCAGCGGCCTTGGCTTGTGAACGCGGGGCTACGGCGCTACCAGAGCCGCCGCAGCCCGTACGCGTCGAAGAGCGCATCCCGGCTGACGAACGGAAGGCCCTCGGCGATCGCCTGGGCCGCCAGAAGGCGATCGAACGGATCGCGGTGATGGAACGGCAGCGAGACGACATGCTGGAGATGAGCGGGCAGGATCGGGAGGATCCGGATCTCGTTCGCGTCCAGCTGCGCGGGGAAGGCCTCCTCGAATGCGATCGACATCCCGAGCTTGCCGAGGCTCACTTTGATCGCGATCTCCCAGAGGCTCGCGGCGCTCACGAGGACCTCGTTGGCCGCGTCTTCGACGATGCCCCGCGCCGCCCCGCTCAGCTTCTCGTCTCCCGAGAGGAACCAGAGAAGCGTGTGCGTGTCGAGGAGGAGCCTCAGGCGCGATACTCGTCGAGGTCGGCGAGCGGCGCGTCGAAGCCCTCGGGGATATCGAACACCCCTCGGGCGCTGCCGAAGACGCGCTTGCGGTGGGGTTTGAGAGGCACCAGCTCGACGGATCCGGCATCCTCGGTGATCACGACACGCTCCCCTTTAAGGGCCGCTTCGAGCAGGGCCTTCAGCTTTTCGGCGGCATGCGCCACGTCGATCTCGTGCACCCGAGCCCTCCCTGACGATTATGCCCGCCGAATGGCAGGTTGCGACCGTCAGGCGTCGAGGTCATCACCGGTTTCGGCGAAGCACGGTGGTGATCTTCTGCCCGGGTCCGCGGAAGCTCGCGGTCTCGAACCCGCGCCCCTGCAGATCGTCGATCAGCGGAGCCGGCAGGAAGCTGCTCGTCAGGAGGAGCTGCTGCCCTGCAGGCAGCCGGGCGGCGGCACCCTTCACCGCGCCGAGCGGGTGCTCGCCCCGGGCGAGGATCTCGTCCGCATCGAGGCGTGCGACGACGCGGGCCTCGTCGAACCACTCGGGCGGCTGCGCGCTCGCCTCGTTCGACGGCATCGCGGAGGGCAGGGCGATGGGCTCGCCGGAGAGCCCGGCTGCCGTGCGCAGGCGAAGCACCATCTCGCGGACGTCGACCCCGCCGACCCGCGCGGCCTGCGCGAGGGTCGCGACGCGTGCGACCGTCCGGCGCAGGATCGGGTTCTTCAGGTTCGAGAACGCCGGGGCCAGGGAGACCAGGGTCTCCTCCAGCGCCGGGTAGGCCTCCAGCAGCTCGCCGACCTTCGTCTCGGGGTTGATCGAAACGGCGCTCACGCGGCGGCTCCGGCCGGCTCGTAGGACAGCAGCCGGCGCTCTCCCCGGAGGGCGCGGATCTGCGTGCAGTCCTGCGTCACCTCCAGGCAGCCGAGGTACGTACCGTTTCCCTCCCGGACCGCGAAGTACCGAACGTGGACGAACTTTCCGTGGAGCTCCAGCCAGAACTCGGCCACGCTCTGCCGGCCCGACCTGAAGTCGTCGAGGATCCTCTCGACGATGTCCACGCTCTTGGGTGGATGGCAGTGCTGCACGAGGCGGCCCAGGATCGCGCGGGTCCGAGCGAACACGCGGTTCGGGCCCTCGCTGAAGAAGGCGACGCGGTCGTCGGCGTCCACGAACGTCAGGTCCACCGGCAGCATCTCGAAGAGACCCGTGAGCTGCTCGAGCGTGAGATGGCCGGACGCGAGCTGAACGACCTTGCCCGCCGGCAGCTTCAGGGAGTTCACGGGCAGCGAGGGCAGGGGAGGAGTCCAGCCTTCGCGCGGGGGCACGAGGCACCAGCCGGTGCGGGGAGACTCGGCGTGAACGAGGCCCCACTCCTCGTTCGTCAGCGTGCTCGCCGAGAGCGGAAGGAGGATGGTCTCCTCCTTCCGCACCATCTCCTCCACGGCGCGGACGGCCGGCTCTCCGGCCAGCTCGAGGACGAGCCGCCATTCCTCGGGGGCCGCGGACGGCACGGCGAGCGCTTCGGAGAACGCTTTCAGCAGCTCGCGGACCTCGTCGTCCTTGGACCACATCACCTTGGAAGGGCCGAAGAGACCGTGCTTCTCGAGGAACGGAAAGAGGATCTCCTCTTTCCTCCGGTAGTGCTTCTCCACGTCGAAGAGCTCGTTCACGTGGGCCCGGCAGCGATCGAGCGCGCCGGGCGTGCCGGCGAGCACGTCCCCGAAGGTCGCCCGCACCTTCGCCGCCGCCTCGAGGATCGCCGCGTTCTCGCGCCGGAACGTGTCGATCGGATGGCCGGGCGGAACGTCGAGTCCCGCGGGCCTCGCGGGCAGGAGGCCCTGAACGACCTCGGCGTGGAGATCGCACATCGACCGGATCTCTTCCGCGGGCATGCCCTCGGCCATGAGGGTCTGCTCCATGGCGGCGATCTCGGTGGCGTCGGTCTCGTGGACGATGAGGCGGAGCTCCTCGCGGACCTCCGAGGCCGGCGCCCCGCCGTGGAGGCGTCGGATGATTCCCTTCAGCGTCTCGATGCGGCGTTCCCGGTTGTTGATCAGCTCGCTCATTCCGGTCCCTCCCGTGTCCCAAAGGGAAGGCTAGGCCGATGCGCAAGGAACGGTATGACGCCGGTCAGTCGACCCGAGGATCTTCCGGCGTGATGCACGTGCACCAGACCGGCGGAGCCGCGAAACCTTGACCCGCCGGGTTGCGCCTCCTATATTTCGTCAGGAGCCGAAATGGCGAAACAAGCAATTGCCGACCTCGTGAGAACGCACAAGGCCCTCGCTCACCCCGGGCGGCTCCGGATCCTCGCGATGCTCCGCGGCGGGCCGCTGTGCGTCTGCCAGATGACGGCCGTTCTGAAGCTCGCCCCGTCGACCGTCTCCGCTCACCTCTCGGAGCTCCGGAGCGCCGGCCTCGTGAACGAGCGCAAAGAGGGGAAGTGGGTCGAGTACCGGCTGGCGGAGGAAGACGGCCCGGCGGCGAACGTCGCGTGGGAGCGGCTCGACCGCGACCCGGCCGTCGCCTCGGATCGCGCGCTCCTGCGCGAGCTGCGCAAGGTGCCGCTCGAGGAGCTCTGCCGGGTCGAGCTGGACCTCTCGAAGCTGGGCATCCGGCTGCCAGTACTCGCGGCCGGAGGCCGTTCCACCTCGCTCCGATGAGCGCCCCCGCCAGGCGACTCGACGTCTTCGAGCGCTACCTCACGCTCTGGGTCGCCCTGTGCATGGTGGCCGGCGTGACGCTCGGCAAGCTCTTCCCCGGGTTCACCGGCGCGATCCGCGGGCTCGAGTTCGGCGAGGGGAGCCAGATCAACGTCGCCATCGCCGTCCTGATCTGGCTGATGGTCTACCCGATGATGCTCCGGATCGACTTCACGAGCATCCTCGGCGTGCGCAGGAAGCCGAAGGGCCTCCTCGTGACGCTCTTCGTGAACTGGCTCGTGAAGCCGTTCTCGATGGCCTTCCTCGCCTGGCTCTTCTACAGGCACGTCTTCGCCGCCTTCATTCCGGCCGCTCTCGCCGACCAGTACATCGCGGGCGCGATCATCCTGGCGGCCGCGCCCTGCACGGCGATGGTGTTCGTCTGGTCGTACCTGACCGACGGCGACCCGGCCTACACGCTCGTGCAGGTTTCCGTGAACGACCTCATCATGCTCGTCCTCTTCGTGCCGATCGTCACGCTGCTCGTGAGTGGCGCGAGCGGCCTGACGGTGCCGGTCAAGGTCCTGATTTACAGCGTCGTCACGTTCATCGTCATCCCGCTCGTCCTCGGGAGTCTGAGCCGGACGATCCTCCTCCGCGCGAAGGGCGCCCCGTGGTTCGAGACGAAGTTCCTCCCCTTCTTCCACCCGATCACCGTGATCGCGCTCCTCGCGACGCTCATCCTCATCTT
>JAEUQS010000234.1 GCA_016789625.1 Acidobacteriota bacterium
CCGTTCTGTGTTACGACGGCAATTTCGGCGGCGCGAACGTAGAGGCCAACCGGTCCGGCACGGAAGGCCAACACGATTGAGAGAGGTGAGGGGAGGTCGGGATCGTGGTGAAGCGTCTCGTGCACGGCCATGGAGGCCCGAAGTTCTTCCGCACGCGATTCAGACGTTAGCGTGAGCGTGCCATGAGTGAGCCCAAAGGGTTCGATGCGGTCCTCGGCGAGAGCGCTGGGCCAGTCCACTGGAGGCTGCTCGGTTGCATCAGTTCCGGCGGCGAGAAGGAACTCCACGGCCGAGGGCGAGGCGAATCGCAGCGCCACGACACCGGAGGGCGGAAGCGTGGCGGTGCCCGGCGCAGTCCATAGCTGGACGCCACCAAACTCGACCTGGAACATCTGCGGCAGGTCGGAGGCCCACCAGCGCCAGGAGCCGATGTCGCCGATAGCATCCTCGAGAATCGTGAGATGACTATTCATACTTTGGTCCGAATGAGCGCGGCGATCTCCTGAAGGGTTCCCGCGTCGACTCTGGCCCGTTGGCGTCTGGCACCATCGGACGATGAGTCATGGAGCCTCCCGGGAGACGGGTTCGAAGTCACGACGGCTCCGGTGACGAGCGAGAGGCCGTGGACCAGGGCCGTGGCCGCCACGAGCGCGTCCGGAAGCCGTAGACCGCTTTCGCGCCGGATGCGACCCGCCCGTTCGGCCACGTCCCCGTCCACGGGCAGCTCGCGGAACGCGCACAGGAGGCGGCTCACCGCATCGCTTGCGGTCGTGCCTGGCGGAGAGTTCCGCCCGGGTGATGACAGAATAGAATGGGCGGTGTTTCTTCGGCCGAAGCGCGTGGGCGCCGCGAAGGTGGTCGACGAAGACGTCCGTATCGATGAGGAGGTCAGCCACGGACCCATTCGTCGCGGCTGGGCGGCGAGTTGTCGGGACTGATGCCGAATGTTTCCGCGAGGGCCGTGGCCGGATCCGGAGATTCCTCGTCGAGATAGTCGTCCAACGCGAGGCGCACGATCTCGGCCATCGTCACGCCCCGGCTCGCGGCCAGGTCGTCGATGCGCGCGCGCTGCTCGGAATTGAGGTAGATCTGCGTGCGGGTCGCCGACATACAGCAAAATATACAGCACGGGTCGTACTTGGGCCGGGGGACCCCGCGACTCCGGCTGGCGAAGATCGTTCCTCTCGATCGGGTCGGAGGACACGGTCCGTCGAGTTGTCCGGTGAAGAAGTCGCCTTGGTAATGAAGGGCGCTGCGGCAGCCGGACGCAGGGCCGTGTGCCGCCCAACCCTGAGTTGGGCGCCCCACGACCGCTCCGGCATCATCTCCGGTAAACTCCGGGGCGTGCGGATCTACCTCGACCTATGCTGCCTGAAGCGACCCTTCGACGTTCAGGAACAAGCGCTCGTCCGGATCCAAACGCAGGCGGTCGTCAGCATTCTGGCGCTTCCTCCGGAACGAGCTCAACTCATTCGCAGCGAAGCACACGCGTACGAGAACAGCTTCAATCCCCTCAAGCTCCGGCGGGAGGCCATCGAGGCATGGATCGCTCAGGCACCTCTATCCGTGCTGACCGAATCCGAGCTGGCGACTCGTACCGACGAACTCATGCGGCAGGGCTTCAAGAGCTTCGACGCCGTTCATCTCGCGACCGCGGAGCTGGCTGGAGCAGACCTCTTCGTTACTGTAGATATCAGGTTCCTGAAGGTCGCGTCTCGTATCTCTACCATCCGTTGTCGCGTCACAGACCCAGTCACCCTGATTGAGGACCTCTCCCAATGGAAGCACTAATCACAAACCAGGTCGAACTTCGTGCGCGCGGGTTTCGAGCACTTGTAGACGCTCTTGGCTGGGTCAACGCCGTCCAGTTCATGCACCAGTTCGATCCTGGCTCAGGAGACTACACCGAGGAGCGCCAACTTCTCCTCCCCGAGTGGGATGCGGCAACGCTCGTGAGGAGGATCAAGGAGCACCAGGATCCGGGCAAGGGCGTCTGACAGGTCGAAACTGTCGGACGGATCTCCGCGGCTCGACATTCGCTCAATGAAAGTCGTGGCTCTCGATGATCCGCCTCGGACGCTCCGGCACGTCGGACGGCAAGGGCAGCGGCGCGAACTTCACGGCCTTGATCGAGAGCGCGCCGTCGGTGGCCTGGAGCTTCCCCTCCACGACGAGGCCCCACGCCCCCACGATGAGGCTGCGGTTGTCGCGAAAGAGGTCGGGCCGCACGATGGCCTGTACCATGCCGGTCTCGTCCTCGAGCGACACGAACACGAACCCCTTTGCCGTTCCCGGACGCTGCCGCACGACGACGGCCCCCGCGGCCTTCACCCACTCCCCGTCGCGCATCTTCGTGAGCCACGCGAGCGGCAGGACACCCTGCGCATCCAGCCGGTGCCGCAGGTGCGCGAGCACGTGCGGGCCCGCGGTGACGCTCGTGTCCTCGTAGTCGGCGAGCGTGTTCTCGAGCGGCGTCATCTCCTCGAGCGGCATGCCGCCGCCGAGGGGGAGCGCGTCGTAGAGCGGACCGAGATCGCGCCCGGCCTCGGCCACCTGCCACAGCGCCGCGCGGCGTGACAGCCCCAGGCTCCCGAACGCGCCCGCGTGGGCCAGGATGTCCAGCTCGTTGGCGTGGAGGCCCGTACGCCGGGCCAGATCCTTCACTGTGGCGAACGGCGCCCGGGCCTGCTCCCTTTCGATGGCCTCGCCCGCGGGCTTCCTCAGCCCCTTCACGAAGCGCAGCCCCACGCGCACCGCCCCCGCCGCCAGGGGACGGTAGGTCTCGGGCGGCGCGGGGTTGGGCCGCTCCACGAACCGGCACAGCCAGCCCGACGCGTTCACGTCCACGGGCAGCACCGTAACCCCGTGGCGCTGACTGTCTTTCACGAGCGTGGCCGGGTGGTAGAAGCCCATGGGCCAGGCATTCAGCAGACAGGCGAGAAACGCGGTGGGGTGATGGGCCTTGAGATACGCGCTCGCGTACGCGATGAGCGCGAAGCTCGCGGCATGGCTCTCGGGAAACCCGTACAGAGCGAAGCTCGTGATGGACTTGACGATCTGCTCCTGCCCGAGCATGTCGATGCCGTTGCGGGTCATGCCGTCGCGCAGGCGCTGCTCGATCTCGCCCATGCGCTCCATGCTGCGCTTGAAGCCCATCGCGCGGCGCAGCTCCTCGGCCTCGCCGCCCGTGAACCCCGCGGCCACCATGGCGACGCGCAGGATCTGCTCCTGGAAGAGCGGCACGCCCAGCGTGCGCGCCAGGATGGGCTCGAGCGAAGGATGCGGATACGTCACCGGCGCCTTGCCCTGACGCCGGTCGAAGAACGGATGCACCATGCCGCCGACGATCGGCCCCGGACGGATGATCGCCACCTGCACCACGATGTCGTAGAACACCTTGGGCGCGTGCCGCGGGAGGCTCGCCATCTGCGCGCGGCTTTCCACCTGGAACATGCCGATCGTGTCTGCGGCATTCAGCATCTTGTAGACGAGCGGGTCGTTCTCGGGGAGGTGCGCGAGATCCACCCGCACCTTCTCGTGCGTCTCGATCATCGGGATCATCTCGGCGATGGCGCCCAGCATGCCGAGGCCCAGGAGGTCGACCTTCACGATGCCGAGGTCGGCACAGTCGTCCTTGTCCCACTGGATGATCACGCGGTTCTCCATGGCCGCGGGCTCGAGCGGAACCACCTCGTCCAGCCGGCCGGCCGCGACCACCATGCCGCCACTGTGCTGGCCCAGATGCCGCGGCAGGTTCTGGATCTCGCGCCACAGCCTTCCGAAATGGCGCACGCGCGCCTCCGAGGGATCGAAGCCCGCGCGGCGCATGGCTTCCTCGAATGACGCGCCTGGGGCCTCGCCCGGGCCGGGCGGACGCGGATCGTGCGGATCGGGCTTCGTTTCCCGGTACTCCCCGAACGTGAAGGTCCCGATCTGCTTCGCCAGCGAATCCACCTGGCCCGGCGAGAAGCCCAGAGATTTCGCCACCTCGCGGCAGGCCGAGCGGTCCCGGTACGTGATCACGTTCGCCGTCATCGCCGCGCCGTGCGGGCCGTACCTTTTGTAGACGTACTGGATCACGCTCTCGCGGGCGTCGCCCGAAGGGAGGTCGAGGTCGATGTCGGGCCATTCGCCGCGCTCTTCCGAGAGGAAGCGCTCGAAGAGGAGGTCCATGCGCACGGGGTCCACGGCCGTGATCGACAGTGCATAGCAAACCGCACTGTTGGCCGCGGACCCGCGGCCCTGCACGAGCACGCCGTTCTGCTTCGCGAACTGGACGATGTCCCACACGATCAGGAAATAGCCGGCGAGGCCGAGCTTCGCGATCATGCGCAGCTCCTTCTCGATCTGGGCCTGCGCGCGGGACGACAGAGGCCGGAAGCGGGTGCGCGCGCCGTTCCACGTGATGTGCGAGAGGAACGAGTCGGGCGTCTCCCCGGGCGGCAGCGGATAGGCCGGGAACTGATAGCCCAGGTCGGCCAGGGTGAACGACAGCCGGTCGGCCAGCTCGGCGCTGCGCTCGAGCACGAACGGCACGTCGTGGAACGCGTCGGCCATCTCGGCCGCGCTCTTCAGGTGGCGCTCGCGGTTTCTCTCGAGAAGGGTGCCCGCGGCGTCGAGGTGCGTGTGGTGGCGGATGCAGGTGAGGACGTCGAGGAGCTCCTTGTGCGGGGCCTGCGCGTGCTTCACGCCGTTCGTCGCGAGCGTGGGGATGCGGAGGCCCGACGACAGGGACTGCCAGGCCACGTTGCGGTGGGCCTCCTCGAGAATGCCGTGCCGCTGCAGCTCGAGATGCACACGGCCGGGAAACAGCGACTCGATGTGCGCCAGGTGCTTCTTCGCGCCGTCCAGGCCGTCTTCCTCGAGCGTGCGGTGGAGCGCGCTGCCCTCGGCCCCCGCGAGAACGTGCAGTCCCTCGGTGAAATCGGTCAGCTCGTCCCAGCGGAGCACGGCCGAGCCCTTGGGCTTTCCGCGCGCGGCCGTGGTGAGGAGGCGGCAGAGGTTCTTGTAGCCGGTGCGGTTCTCGACGAGGAGCGAAAGGATGGGCGGATCGGGCAGATCCACATGGGGCGGGGCGTCCTCTTGGAGTTTCAGTGGCCGGCCGTCGGCTCCCAGAGGCTTCATCACGATGTCGGCGCCCACGAGGGCCTTGATGCCCGCGAGCTTCGCGGCCTTGTAGAAGCGGGGCGCGCCGGAGACGCCGTTGCGGTCGATGAGCGCCACGGCAGGAAGCCCGAGCGCCGCGGCCCGCACGACGAGGTCTTCGGGCAGGGACGACGCGGAGAGGAACGAGAACGCCGACGCCGCTCGCAGCTCGGCGTAACGCCGCGAGGCCGGTGCGCCGCCGCGCACGTAGGACCGGACGCGCGCCTTCTCCTTGCGGTCGCCGGGCGCGACGATCGGGCCCACCTTCTCCCCGGGCCCGATCCAGTTTCGGGCGGGAGGTCCGGGCGGCTTGCCGTCGCGATCGGCCATGGGAGGGGAAGTCTAGCGCAAGTTAGGCGTAAGACGAGGGAACGCCTATTTGAAGGTAATGACACCCTTGTGCGGCGCCCTGGGGAGCAGCGGACGACGCAGGAAGAGATCCAGGATCGTGCCCGCCGTGTCGAACGTGGTGGGCCAGCCGTGGCCGGTGTCGTCCACCACGAACAGCGCGGCCTCCGAGCCCGAGACACAGTCGGTCGCGCTCTGCGCGAGGAGGCCGGGGATTCCGGGGAACGTCGCGATCTTCGTCGAGCAGCCGAGCTGGCCCGCCCAGTCGCGCCACAGGGGCTCGACCGGAGTCTTCCCGCCCGAGAGGGGAAACACGGTGTCCTTGCGGCCATGGACGAGCGCGAGCGCGACGGGGTGCGGAAGCTTCGCGTCCACGGAGATGGGTCCGCCCACCGAGCCGACTCCGGCCACCATTCCCGAGAGCTCGAAGCCCAGGATCGCCGCCATGCGTCCACCCGTGCCGTGGCCCGCGACGTAGAGCTTGTTCGGGTCCACGTTTCCGCGGGTTCCCAGGAGCTCGAAGATCCGCCGCACGAGCATCACGTTGTGCCGGGCGAGTTCGTCGACGTTCGCGGGGGAGTCCGACTTCGTGAACGCGCCGGGCTTGCCGCTCGCGTCCGGCGCGGCGTCGGGCGCGATGATGACGAACGGCCGCTGCTCCGCGGCCTCCCGCCACTTGCCGAGCGCGAGGAAGTCCTTGCCGCTCGAGCCCGTGTCGTGGAGCACCACCACGGCGCCGAGAGGCGGCCCTCCCTCCGGATTGAACCGTCTCGGAACATAGACGCCCCAGGTGCGGGGAATGCCCGCCACCGGAAAGCGGAAGACGTACATGCCCGGCGAGAGCGGCGTCTTCTCGGGTTTTGTCACGTCGAAGGCCGGCGGCCAGTCGCGGGAAGCTCCGGGGCCGAGGTCGACCTTCACCGGGGGGCCGGCGGGCACCGCTTTGACGTTTCCGGGCGCGGGGGCCGGAGCCTGGGAGAGGGCCGGCGACGAGGCGGCGGCGAGGGCGATGAGGAGAAGAGCGGTACGCATCGGCCGTATCCTCGCGAGCATGGCGCCTTCGAGCAAGCCCGGCATTCGCTTCACCGTCGCCTTTCCCGATCCCCACACCCACCTCTTCGAGATCGAGATGGAGATCCCGGCGTTCCGCGAGAAGGTCGCGAGCCTCGACGTCTCCCTCCCCGTGTGGGCGCCGGGGTCCTACTTCGTGCGGCACTTCGCGCGGCACGTGCGCGACCTCGCGGCCACGGCGAACGGCGGGAGCGTGGCCGTGGCGAAGGTGGAGCGGAGCCGCTTCCGGCTCACCCCGGAGGCTCCGTCGAAGGGACCGTTTCGAATCCGATATCGGGTTTATGCGCACGACCTGAGCGTGCGCACGTCGCACCTCGACGGCTCTCACGCGTTCGGCAACGGAACGAACCTTTTCCTCTACGTCGAGGGCGGGCTGCACCTTCCGCAGTCGGTGAGGTTCAGGCTGCCCCAGGGGTGGCGCACCACGCTGGCGCTGCCGTACGAGCGCGGCGCGTACCACGCGCGCGACTACGACGAGCTGGCCGATTCGCCGTTCGAGTGCGGCACGCACCGGATTCTGCCGTTCACGGTGCGGGGCGTTCCGCACGAGCTCGCCCTCTACGGCAAGGGCAACGAGAACGCCGAGCAGCTCGTGGGCGACCTCGCGAAGATCGTCGAGCAGGGCGCGCGCCTCTTCGGCCGCCTGCCGTACGAGCGCTACGCGTTCCTCACACATCTCCTGCCGGCGCGCGGAGGGGGCCTCGAGCACGCGGCGTCGTGCGTGTGCGGGCTCCCGGCGTTCGGCTTCTCCAAGCCCGATTCCTACCGCGACGCGCTCGCGCTCTTCGCCCACGAGCACTTCCACGTGTGGAACGTGAAGCGCCTCCGGCCGCTCGCGCTGGGGCCCTTCGACTACTCGAAGGAGAACCACACGCACGACCTCTGGGCGATGGAGGGCGTGACCTCGTACTACGAGCGGCTCCTCCTCGTGAGGGCCGGTCTCTCGACGCTCGAGGAGGCCGGCAAGGAGTGGGGAAAGGCGCTCAAAGATCACGAGGACACGCCGGGACGGCTCGTACAGAGCCTCGCGGAGGCTTCCTTCGACACGTGGATCCGCCTCTACATGCCTGACGAGAACAGCCCCAACGTCTCGGAGAGCTACTACCGCCGCGGCATGCTCGTGGCGCTCGCGCTCGACCTCACGCTCCGCCGCGACACCGGAGGCCGGAAGAGCCTCGACGACGTGCTGCGGCTCCTCTACAAGGAATGCGCCGACACGGGCCTCGGCTACGTGCCGGGGCGTTACGAGAGCGCGGTCTCGGAGGTCTGGGGGAAGGACTCCACCGGGTTCTTCGCCCGCTACGTGCGCGGCACCGAGTCGCCCGATCTGGCCCCGCTATTCGACAGCTTCGGTCTCACGTTAGGGAAGAAGGCCGACGAGACGCAGGCTCTGACGGCCGACTTCGGGTGGAAGACGAAGACCGAAGAGGGGAAGCTCGTGGTGAAGGAGACGTATGCCGGCCGCGCGGCCTACGTTTCGGGCGTGTACGCCGGCGACGAGCTCGTCGCGCTGAACGGCTTCCGCGCGACGGCCGAGGCTATCGAGCGCCTCGAGCGCGACGCCGAGCCGGGGAGCGAGGTCCTCGTCACGGTGTTCCGCCGGAACCGGCTCCACACCGTGGTGCTCGCGCTCACGCGGCGCGAGGTGTTCACGTACGAGCTGACCGCGAAGAAGAAGCCGACCTCCACGGAGCGCCGTCTTCGCGAGGGCTGGACGTCGTCGCCGAAGAAGGCTTCCGCGCGATAGGCCGGTGCGCAGCCCCGGAGGGGCGGAGCCACATGAGCGGTCGCCCGGAACGGGCGGAGCCTCAGGTCGCGAGACACAGCCCGACGCGGTGGCCGCGGCCGCGGCCCAGAACGCGGAAGCCCGAGGCCGTGCGCTCGAAGCGGTCGGGCGGCGCGGGCAGCGCGTCCCAGCCGAGCCGCGCCGCCAGCAGGCTGTGCAGGTCGTCGTACAGGAGCGTGCGCTCGGGGCGCCCCGCAACCTCGACGCGCACGCGCCGCACGCCGTCGTCCTCGAACGCCACGAGCGCGGTCACGGGGCCGCGGAAGAGCGCCTCGAGATCCACGGCGGGGAGCGTCCGGCTGTAAGGGTTCGGGCTCGACGCGTGGCGGAGACACGGCGTCGCCCCCCGCTCGCCGCGCCCCCATACGGCGTGCTCGCTGAGCGTCGCGCCGCCGCAGTGGCCGGTGAAGAGCGAAGGGCCGCTCTCGCGCGAGCGCAGGAGCGCGGCCTCCCAGGCGGCGTCGCCGAGCGCGGGGGGCAGGGGCCGCAGACCGTCGTGGCGCGCTCTTACGGGAGATTCCCAGACGACGGCAGGTCCCAGGCCCACGAAGCGCGCGCAGTGCGTGAGGTCGCAGATATCGGCGGTGTTGTGACGGGGGCCGCGGGCGAGGAAGCGCAACACGGCCGCTGCCAGCTCCTGGCGCCGTTCCGGTGAGCCCGTGGGCAGCTCGCCGTCGAGAATGCCCTCCACGGCGCCGCGCGGGGTCGTCGTCAGGGTGATGCGCGGCGCGCCGCCGCGCCCCACGACGACGTCGAGCGCTCCCCGCACGTGCCGCACGAGACCGTACGGCGCGAGCGACAGCGTGTAGAGGCCGTCCTCGAGACGCAGATCGCGCGTGAGCGTCAGCGTCGCTTCGGGGCCGAGCCACGAGCGCTCCGCGCCGTGGGTCACACGCACGGGATGGCCCGAGGCATTGAGCACGGCGACGCGCGAGGGCCGGAGCGCCGAGAAGAGCGCGATGCGCACGCCGGCGGGACCTTCGTCCACGTGACCGTCGAGTCGCGCGAGCTGCTGCGCGGCTTCGGCCCCGGTGCCGCGCGGCAGGAACGCGAGCCGTCCGCTGCGGCCCGCGGAGTCCAGCGCGAGCGCCCAGCCCGAGGTCGCGAGCCGGCTGCCGGGAACCGGGACGGTGCCCGTCTTGGCGAGGAGGCCGCGCCGCGCGAGAGCCGATGCCGTGCCCGAGGACGCGGCCCGGCCCAGGCCTTCGAGCACCGCGCGGCGCACGTCGTCGCGCGCGGGCCATTCGGTGCGCACGAGCCCGGCGTAGGCGAGGAGGAGCGCGCGGGGTGTGATGCGAACCGTGGTGCCCGCTCGGGCGAGCCCCACGGCGTCTTCGGCCGTGACCGATTGCGAGAACGTGAACCCGGCGTCGCGCAGCGCGGACGCGAGACCCGAGGTCGAAACCTCGCGGGCCAGCGCGACGAAGTACTCGTTGCACGACTCCGCCATCGCGGCGGACAGGCCCAGCTCGCCGTGCCCCGCGCGGAGCCAGCAGGTCTTTCCTTCACAGCGGAAGCGCGGCGGATCCCCCGTTTCGTGCCCCTCGGCCCAGGCGCGCGCGATGAAGGGCTTCTGGAGAGAGCCCACGGGCTGGGGGACGTCCACGCCGTCCTCGGGCAGCACCTCGCCGTCGCGCAGCGTGTAGACGACGAGGCCCTCGCCGCCCATGCCGGAAAGAGCCGGGAGGGGCGCGAGGGCCGCGAGAACGGCCAGGCGAACGGCCGCGCGACGGGTGAGCATGTCCGGTTACTTCGGCGGCTTCTTCGGTGCGGCCGCGGGCTTGGGTGCGGCGGGGGCCGCCGCGCTCGCGGCCGCCGCGGCGTGGGTGAAGGCCACGCGTTCCGAGAACGCGCCCGCGGTGAAGCGGCGCTCGGTGGTGAGCGCCGACGTCTTCGGCATCCAGCCCAGAACGCCCAGCACGCGGTCGGAGAACGGGCGCGTCTCGTCGGGCGAGAAGGCGCCCTCGGCCGCCTTCCAGCCCGTCCCCGCCTTGCGCACGGCCTCGAGGTCGAGCTGGCTCCAGCGCGCGAGGCCGGCCTCGGCCTTCGGCTCGGGCACGCCCGCGAGGTCGGCCGCCGAGGTCGCGATCCAGAGGAAGCCGCCGCTGCGTTTCCACGCGAGCGCGGGGAGGCCGGGCCCCACGGAGAGCTCGATGGCGTTCGCCTCGGCCTTGGATTCCGCGGAGAAGCCCGCACGCCGCTCGATGGTGGCCTTGGCCAGGGATGCGAAGCGCGCGTCGAACGCCGCGGGCGCCGCGACCACGATGCGCCGCGCGCCTCCTCCTCCGATCTCCCAGCCGAAGCCCGACGCGACGTAGGGCTGGAGGGCTTCGGCCCACTGAGGCAGCTCGCCGGTTCCGCCCAGCTCCGAGAGGGCGACGGGCTTGGTGAGATCGACGAGGTAGCGGTCGGGGGACGTGGCGTTGGGCTCGGGCAGCGGCTTCAGCGGCTGCACGGGGCGGAACTCGGGGGACGGCACGGTTTCGAGGAGGCCGCGGCGGAGCGCGGTGAAGAGCCGCGCGCCGTCGGTCTCCCAGCCCGCGGCAGCGAGGCCGCGACCGGCGGTGGCCCAGCGCGCCGCTGGTGTCGCGGGGGCGGCTGCGGCTCCTTCACGAACCTCCACGAGCCCGGGAGCCTCGTCGCGGAGCGCGGCCAGGAGGACGCCCGTCTCGGGACCCGTGCTGCCTTCCGCGAACAGGA
>JAEUQS010000235.1 GCA_016789625.1 Acidobacteriota bacterium
TTCTCCAGGTGCAGCGGCTCCTCGAAAGCCTCGTCGCGCAGACGGGCGCCGCCGTGAGCCGCGGCGAAACCCTCGAGCAGGCCCGCAAGAGCGTGAACCTCGCCGAGTTCCGGAAGCAGTTCGCCGCCGACTCGCCGCAGCTCAAGCTCATCTTCGACAACTACGTCGCCTCGCCCGGAGTCGCCGCGGCGTTCCAGGAGCTTTCGGTAAAGTCACGGCCATGACGAACCTCGACGAAAACGTCGCCACCGCCGTTCTGGGAATCGACACGCTCTGGGGCGGCGACGTCCTGAACCCCTCGGGCACCGGCCGCTTCATCGCGGACTCGTGGTTCTCCGACGCGCCGCTCCCGGCCGCCTACACCTCGCCGTTCGCCGCGGCCGTGCGCGCCGCCGGCGGGGTCACGCCGGAGCTCCCGGCGGGCGCGCTCGACGGCTACCTCGCCGAGGTCGACGTGCACGGCGCGATCGCGGACATCGGAGACGAAGGGCTTCGCGTCGGCGGCCTCCGGGGCCGCTACCTCACCGGTCTCGCCGAGTGCTTCGTGGTGATGTGGGACCTGGCGATGGAGCTCGCGGGCCGCGGCGAAGCCGTGCCGTACGGGCGCTGCGTCCGGGCGATCACCGGGAAGGACCCCGAGCCCTCGGCGCCCGAGGAGAAGAGGGCCCGCCTCGCGGCCCTCCTCGCCGTGTCGGGACACCCCTCTTCCTCGCAGGACGCGCTCCTCGCGGCCGTGGATGCCTGGCGACGCGAGCGGCTCGTGCCGCAGAAGAGCATTCCCGCGCTCGGCGCGGCGTTCATCGCCGAGCTGGACGCCCTCACCGTGCGCAACGTGCTGCCCTTCCTGCCGGCCGAGCTCGCACCAGTGCCCCGTGCGAACGTCGCGTTCCTGCCCATCGAGAACGCCTGGTTCTCGGGCTCGATGAATTACCTGGGACGCGCGCGGAAGGCCGACGGCTCCCCCGAGTACGAGGCGACCTACGAGCTGAACGCCGCGCTCCAGATCAGCGTGCCCGAGTTCCAGCAGCTCGTGAGCCACGAGGTCGTGCCCGGCCACGTCACGACGTTCGCGTACCTGCAGAACCTCTTCGTGCGCGGGCTGGTGGGCTTCGAGGCCTCGGTCCTCACCATGAACACGCGCCCCGCGGCGCTCTTCGAGGGCATCGCGAACAACGCGATCCTCATGGCGTACGGCGTCACCGAGGTGAACGACCTGCCCTCGACCGATCTCCAGATCGGCGTCCTCCTCGCTCTTCTCCAGGACGACGCGAAGAACCAGTCGTCGTACCTCACGTGGCAGGAGGGCCGCCCCAAGGACGAGGTCGCCCGCGTGCTCCGGGAGGATTTCCTCGTCTCGGAGGAACGGGCCGGGAAGCTCGCGGGGGCCTGGGGCCTCCATCCCCTTCTCGGACGCATGTACCTGCCGGCCTACCGCTTCGGCACGGAGCTCGTCGCGGGCCTGCGCCGCCGCCACCCGGCGGAGAAGATCCTCCCCGCGCTCTTCGGCGCGCGGGGCCTGGTGGACGCGCTCACCATCGAGGATTCCCTGGGAAGCTGAATCACCGGTTTCCTTTCGCGCGGGTCGCCCGTCCAACGGGCGTGGCTCGAGCGTCGACTGCCCCCAGACTCCACCTCGTGAAGCTCGAGCCCGAGAGCCCGGCGGCCGCCCCGGAGCCGGACGAGCGACAGCTCCTCGCGGACCTCCGCGCGGGCAGCCGCAGCGCGGCCGAGCTCCTCGTGGGGCGCACGTACACGCGGGTCTACGCATACCTCGTGAGGGTCTCGGGAAACCCCGACCTGGCCTCGGACCTCACCCAGGAGGCCTATCGCAAGGCCTGGCAGAACCTCGACTCCTTCGATGGCCGCTCGCAGCTCGCCACGTGGATCACCCGCATCGCCTACACGACGTATCTCGACCACGTGAGGAGGCCGCGGCTCTTCACCCAGCTCTCCGAAACCACGCACCCGCCGCCCGATCCGGCAACTCCGGCGCTCGAAGCCCTGGAGCAGAAAGAGGTCGAGGAGCGGCTCCGGCTCGCCGTCCTCGAGCTCCCCGAGGAGCTGCGCTTCTCGGTCACCGCGCGCTTCTGGGGAGAGCTGCCCGTCGACGAGATCGCGCGGCTCTCGGGCATCACCGGAGTCGCCGTGAGAAAACGCCTCGCCAGAGCCTACGCCGCGCTGAAGGGCGCGATCGAGGGACGGAACACATGAGCGCCCCGAACCCCGACATCGAAGACCTCCTGACCCCGAAGAAACGGCCCGAGCCGCCCGCGGACCTCCTGCGGAAGCTGGAGGCCCAGATCCCCGAGAGGTTCACGCACCAGGAGAACCCGCGTCCCAGGCCTGTCGAAGCACCGCCCCGGCGGCGCTCCCCGGCCTGGACGGCCCTCGCCGCCGCCGCCGCCGTGGCCGCCGTGCTCCTCGCGTTCCTGCTGCTTCGGCAGACGGAGCCTCCACAGAGCCGTCCCACCTCCGTCGCAGTCGTTGCCGAGGCCCGGCCGACAGTCCCTGCTCTGACCCCTTCCGAGCCCGTCGCCGTGGCTGTCGTGCCGACTGTGCTGCCGACTGTGGGGCCGAAGACCCGCACGCTGACCCCCGGGCGCTCGCTCAGCAAAGTCGTCGGGGGCGAGAAGCCCGGCGTGAGCATCGACGGCATCGACACCATCCCGGACCAAAAGGGAGCCCTTCTCGTCCAGGTGAAAGACGCCTCGGGCGCGCCGCTTCCGGGCGTGTCCGTGCGCATCGAGGGACTGAGCGCCGGCTCGAAGAGCCTGGTGTCGAATGTCGAGGGCGTCGCTGTGGCGCGCGACCTCCAGGCGGGCGGGTACTCCGTGACCGCCGAGCTGAGCGGCTTCCAGCCCGTGCTGTCGTCCGTCGAGGTTCCGGCCGGCGACACGGCCCGGGCACAGCTCCAGATGTCCCTCGACAGCGTGGTGTCCTCGGTCGTGGTGTCGGGGGAGGCGCCCGTCGTGGACACCACGTCGAAGCACTCCTACACGTTCGACGACGCCCTTCCCCGAAAGGCCCTCCTTTCCGAGCGCGTCTACACGGCGCCGGGAGTTCTGGCCCCGGCGCCGAGCGCGGGCGGCACAGCCAAACGCGACGCCGCTCCCGTCGACGAACCGAAGGGCGCTCTGTTCTTCAAGCTGTACGGGGTGAACGGGTTCCACGACACGCGCGACGAGATCCTCTCGTCGTTCGACCTCGCCGCGCCTGGAGACTCTTATGCCCTGACCCGGAGCTTCCTGCGCGCGGGCACCAGGCCCCCCGCCGGCTCCGTTCGCACGGAGGACTTCGTCCACGCCTTCGCCCGCGCGAAGCCCGCGGTGAAGGGCGACGTGGAGCTGTCGATCGAAGGAGGTCCGGTCCCCTCGCCGCGGGGCCCTTCCTACCGCTACGTGCGGCTCCAGCTCTCGACCTCTTCGCTCGACACCGAACCCCTGGAGGCCTCCGTGCGGGTCGAGTTCGATCCCCGGTCCGTCGCCCGGTTCCGGCTGGTCGGCCACGACCGCCTCGAGGCGGGTGAGGGCGATGCCGTCCGCGGGATCCGCCTCCCGCCCGGCTCCGTGCGGTCGGCGCTCTACGAGATCCAGCTCGAGCCGACGCCCGCGGGGGGGCCTCTGGTGACGCTGCGCGTCCGCGTGAAGTCGAAGGAGTCCTCGAAGCTCGACGAAAAGAAGCGCACATTCATGACCTGGCAGCTCTCGAGCCGCTGGGAAAAGACCTCGGCCCCGTTTCGCGCCGCCGTGCTCGCGTCCCGCTTCGCC
>JAEUQS010000245.1 GCA_016789625.1 Acidobacteriota bacterium
GGTCACCAAGGCCAACATCGGGACCCTCGTGAAGGCGGGCGCACGCCACTTCGTGGCCGGATCGTCGGTTTTCGGGTCAGGAGCGGGCGACGTCGGGGCACGTGTCACAATGGCCGTGGCCGAGCTCCGAACCGCCGCGCACGCGGGCCTGGCGACGGCCTGACTCTCGCATCACGTTGAGGAATATGCCGATCCGTCTCACGAGGGCCCTGCCCTCCGCGTCGCTCCTGTCCCGCTCGCTGGGCGCTCTCCTGGCCGCGGCAGCCCTCGCCGGGGCGCCCGGCTGCTCCTCCACCGACCCCGCGACGAAGCTCGCGCGCGAGCTCCTCACGATGCCGAAGGAAGAGGTGTACGCCCGGGGCGACAGCCTCCTCGCGAAGAAGAAGTGGGAGCAGGGGCGCCAGTTCCTGAGGTTCGTGGCGGAGAACTACGCCAACGATCCCATCGGTAAGCAGGCCGCGCTGAGGCTGGCGGATTCGTACTACGAAGAGGGCGGCGCGCTCGGCTACGTCGAGGCGCATGCGCGCTACAAGGACTTCCGGAGCCGGTACCCGTCCCATCCGAAGGCCGACTACGCGCTCTTCCGCATGGCGCAGTGCTCCGACCGCCAGGCCGAGAGCCCCGACCGCGACCAGACGAACACCCGCCTCGCCACGGCCGCTTACCGCGAGATCCTTCAGGCCTACCCGGGCTCTCCCTACATTCCCGAGGCGCAGGCGCGCTACGCCGCGATGCGCGTGCTCCTCGCCGAGCACGAGTACAAGGTGGCGAAGTACTACCTGAAGCGAAAGGCCTTCGCCGCGGCCCGCGGCCGCTACGACGTGATCCTCGCCGTCTTTCCCGAGTACCCGAAGATGGACGTCGTGCTCTACGAGGGCGGCCTGGCCGAGTACAAGCTCGCCAACCAGGAAGCGGCCCTGGAGCGCTGGGGCCGCCTCGCCCGTGAGTTCCCCACGAGCCTGTTCCTGAAGAAGCTCCCGAAGGCCGCGACCGCGGCTCTGAAGTCTCCGGCCCCTGGAGCCCCGATACCTGCCTCTTGAGGTCCCGGGCCCTTTCCTGTACCTTATGGGATAGGTCCCAAGACTCTTTCCTCCCTCTGGAACGACAGGTCCCGGTCAGGAGGTCCTGATGCGCGCTCTTGCCGCCTCGCTTCTTCTCGGTGCTTCCGTGGCTCTCACCGGAACGGCTGCAGCTCAAATCGAGCCGCCGCCGAAGCTGGAGGACGTTTCCACCGATCGCGGCGTCCAGCCGCCGGTCCCGGCCGGGTGGGAATCCGACGTCTACTGCGCCGGCTGGGTCGGCTCCCTGAGGGAGCGGTTCTCGGGCTCGATCATCAGCGCCGAGCTCGTGGACAGCCAGCGGAGCTTCGTCCAGGGCGACATCGTGTACCTCAATCTCGGCACCGTGAACGACGTGAAGGCCGGGGACGAGTTCTGGGTCGTGAGGCCCACGGAGGACCGCTACATCCTCTACAAGCCCGGCTCCGAGACCGATCCCGTCGGCCGCGTCTACCAGACGCCCGGCCGCGTGCGCGTCATCTGCGCGCAGGAGAAGACCTCGATCGCGGAGATCACGGCGTCCTGCTCGGACGTCGCGGTCGGCGACAGCGTGGACCCCTTCGAGCCCATCCCGATTCCCCTCGTCCGCCGCACGCCGCTCCTGACCTCCTGCGACACGCCCAACGGCAAGCCGGTGGGTCACATCGTGGGGGTGCGCGACAACGAGTCGTTCATCGCGACCGACACGGTCGTCTATCTGGACCTCGGCGAACGCGAGGGGCTGCTCCCGGGCGACTTCCTGAGCGTGTACCGCTACCGCCGTCAGGAGGAAGGTCTCACGAGCCTGCGCACCGTTCTGGGTGAAGTCGTCATCCTCACCACCCGCGAGAAGACGGCGGTCGCCAAGGTCGCGAACATGCGCGACACGATGCAGCCGGGCGATCAGGTGGAAGTGAAGTAGACGCTCGTCGGGAAGCATCTCGGGTGCCACTGAAGCCGGAGCGTCACGCTCCGGCTTTTCGCTTCTCGGGGCGGTGGGTTGTTTGCGTTCGCGCGATTTTTCGCCTTCTCAGGCCCGCGTTCGTCTGATAGTTTCTGCGGCTCCGTTGGAACGCTTCGCAGTCTCCGCAGTCCCCCCGAACAAGGAAGGATCCGCCTCCGTGACGATCGACGGTCAGCTCCAGCGCATCATCGACGAGCTCATCTCGAAGGGCATTCCGCTCGAAACCGCGAAGAAGGAATTCGAGCGGAAGTACGTGTCGGCCGCCGTCTCGAAGGCCTCCGGGAACATGGGGCGAGCCGCCCGCTCCCTCGGCATCCACCGGAACACCCTGCGGAACAAGATCTCCCTGCTCAACATCCGCACGCGCCGCGACTCGTAGCTGAATTGATCCTGGGGGTTTCTGATCCCCCCAGGCCCCCATGGGCCGGTTCGCTGAGTCTCCGCGCTCCTCCGTAAACCAAAGGCGGGTTCGAGCGTATCCTTAGGCTTCAGGAGGCCGTGTGCCGAATCTTGGAATCCCCGAGCTTCTCCTCATCTTCGCGATCGTGGTCCTCGTCTTCGGCGCCGGAAAGATCCCTCAGCTCGGCAAGGGGCTGGGCGATGGCATCCGGAACTTCAAGGAAGCCATGAAGGGCGGCTCCGAAGGCCCCGGCAAGGACGACAAGACCCCGAAGTAAGGAAGGGGCGTCCTAGGGCAGAAAGGCGAGCAGACCCTCGAACCTTCCGCCCTTGCGGGTGTGGGCCCTGAGGACCCGGAGCGCCGTGTCGCGGTGCGGCCGGTAGATCTCGCGGCCCTTGAGGAGCATCTTCTCGAACGTGCCCAGGACCTTCCAGGCCCGCTGCAGGAGGACGG
>JAEUQS010000276.1 GCA_016789625.1 Acidobacteriota bacterium
CCCGCGAGCCTTGTCCATCGTGGCACAGGAAGATCGAGACCTCGCCGGAGCGCACGCCGCCGAAGCCCGCCGGGCCGTGCTCGTTGCGGTCGCCGGCGGCCGCGATCTGACCGCCGTCGTTCCACGTGAACTCGCGCGTGAAGCCCAGCTTCTCGAACCAGGCCAGGCTGGCCGGCACGCTCGAGACGTTCAGGATCGGGGTGATGCCGCAGATCTTCACGCCCATGCGGTGCTCCTCTTCACGTGCGGTCGTAGCTCGCGGGCGTTCGCCCCACGAGCGCGCGGAAATCGCGGATGAAGTGTGCCTGGTCGAAGTAGCCGAGGTCGAGGGCGAGAGCCGTCCAGTTCTCCCTCGCGCCCGAGTCCATGCGCTCGAGCGCCTCGTGGAGGCGGTACCTGCGGATCACCCATTTCGGGCTGACGCCCACGTACTCGCGAAAGAGCCGCTGGAGAGAGCGCGGGTTGGTGTCGAAGGCCCTGGCCAGATCCTCGACCCGGCGCACGGCGGGATCCTCGAGGATGCGCCGCACGACGGTGGCCGCTTCCTCGGCCACCGGATCGGGGTCCGGCAGGCGCTCCCTCAGGAAGCGCGTCGCGGCCCCGATGCGTTCCTTCACGCAGGTGGTCGCGAGGACTTCCTCTTCGGCGTCGGGCGCTCCGCTCGCGAAGACCTCGTCGAGAGGGAGGACGCGCCCGCTCAGCCGGGTGACCGCGTAGGGCAACAAAGGCCGGAATCCCCCGGGCCGGAACTTGATGCCCAGAACGAAACCCGTTCCCTCGAGCGTCCGGGTGAACCGCCCCCGCGGAACGCCGGCCACCCGCGACGAGCCCCGCTCGAAGACGACGTGGACCGAGGGGTGGGGCAGCGTCTCCCGCACCACGGGCCCACCCGGCAGCTCCCACGAGACGAACCAGAAGTGCTCCACGAACGGCGCGAGGTCCGGGGCGGGCGCATGGCGTTCGTGGACGAACACGCCCTCGGACGGCTCTGCCCGGAGCACTCCTCTCGCCTTTCCGACCATGTCGCGTTTCTACAATACGGCCCTTCCGGCGGAGCGCACATTGGCCGCATGAAGAACGCCGTGACCGCTCTCGTCGTCGCCTCTCTGCTGTCGGCCGGGCTGGAAGGCGCCGGAAGGAAGGGAAAGACCATGATTCAGGCCCGTGGACCGTTCCAGGTCGTGCTCGCGCCCCAACCCCTTCACACGGAAATGCAGGGGGCGGGTTTCGAGAAGGTCGGCCGCATGTCTCTCGACAAGGCGTTCCAGGGCGACCTCGAGGCCACGAGCCGGGGCGAGATGCTGTCGGCGCTCTCCGACGTGAAGGGCTCGGGCGGGTACGTGGCGATCGAGCGCGTCGAAGGCACGCTGAAGGGGCGGAAGGGCAGCTTCGTGCTCCAGCACAGCGGCTCGATGGCGCGGGGCGCCCAGAGCCTCACGATCACCGTCGTCCCCGATTCAGGAACGGGTCAGCTCGTAGGCCTCGAGGGCCGTATGGCGATCCTCGTCGACGCGGGCAAGCACTCGTACGACTTCGAGTACTCACTGCCCGAAAGCCCGTGAGGCCTACACTGCCGGAGTGGACACCGTTCATCTCCTCAGGGCTCTGAGCTTCGCCGCCCTCAAGCACCGGGACCAGCGCCGCAAGGACCCCGAGGCCTCGCCGTACATCAACCATCCCATCGCCGTTGCCACGGTTCTCGCTGTCGAGGGCGGCGTGCAGGACGAAGGGCTCCTCATCGCCGGGGTGCTCCACGACACCGTGGAGGACACGAAGACGACGTTCGAGGAGCTCGAGGAGCATTTCGGCGTGCGCGTGGCCGGGCTCGTGCGCGAGGTGACCGACGACAAGACGCTGCCGAAGGAGGAGCGCAAGCGGCTCCAGATCGAGCACGCGCGCGGCGCGACTCCCGACGCCAAGCAGGTGAAGATCGCCGACAAGATCTGCAACGTGCGCGACGTGGGCACGGGCCCGCCGAAGGGCTGGTCCCTCGAGCGCCGGGTCGAGTACCTCGACTGGTCCGCCCGCGTCGTCGCGAACTGCCGCGGCGTGAACCCCCGGCTCGACGCCGCGTTCGACGCGGCGCTCGGCACGGCACGGAGAGCGCTCGGCATGGAGCTTCCATGACGCTTCCCGCAATCGAGCTGGCCCTCGGCGGCGTGTCCGTCACGGTGGTCCCCGATCGCGGCGCGATCGCGACCTCCGTGAACGTCGGGGGACGCGAGCTCCTCTATCTCGACCGCGAATCGCTCGAGGATCCGTCGCGGAACGTGCGAGGCGGCATTCCGCTCCTGTTCCCGTTCGCCGGGAGGCTGAAGGACGACGTGTTCCTGCCGGCGGGGACGCAGATGAAGCAGCACGGCTTCGGCCGCAACGAGGCCTGGACCGTTCTCGAGAGGCGGGACGATTTCCTGAGCCTCGGCCTCGAAGGGGACGGCTCGCGCGCCGCGTACCCGTACCCGTTTCGGGCCGAGCACTCGTTCCGGGTGCTGCCCCGCGGCCTCCAGATCGAGCTCCTCGTGATCAACACGGGAGACCGGGACCTTCCTCTCTCGCCCGGCTGGCATCCGTATTTCGCGTGTCCCGCCGCGGAAAAAGCGCACGTTGCGGGCAGCGTCGAAGGGCTCGAGGGCCGGCTCTCGAACGACGTGGAGTTCGACTTCGGTGTGCCCGCGCCCATCGACGGTCGCGCGCGATTCCAGGTTCCGGGACTCGGCACTCTTCGCCTGGAGTTCTCTCCGGAGATGCGTCATCTGCAGCTCTGGTCGCTTCCCGGGAAGGACCTCGTCTGCCTCGAGCCGTTCTGGGGGCCGAACGACACCGTGAACTCCGAGCGGCGTCTCACGCTTCCGGCGGGCCACGGCCGCGACCTGTGGTTCCGTACCGAGCTCGAATGAGCGGCAGATAATCGGCAGTCGATGACCCGGTCGAGAGTGGCCGCCCTGAGCCTCTTCGGAGCCGGGGCGATCGCCTGGGCGGCCATCGCGTTCCTCGACCGCGACCGGTCGCTCGAGAGGCCCCTGCGATCGGGCGTTCTCCGCGTCGCCTACGCCGTGGAGCCGCCGTACGCGTACGTCGGCGCCGACGGCCAGGTCACCGGAGAATCGCCCGAGCTCGCGCGCCGCGTGATCGGGGGCCTCGGAATTCCCGAGGTCCGCTTCATCCAGACGGAGTTCGGCTCGCTGCTGCCGGGTCTCCAGGCGGGCCGATACGACGTCGTCGCTTCGGGGATGTTCATCACGCCCGAACGCGCCCGCGTCGTGAGCTTCTCGATCCCCACGTTCCGCGTCAGGCAGGGCCTCCTCGTGCGCGAGGGCAACCCGCGCGACCTGCATTCCTACAGGGACGCGGTTGCGTCCCCCGAGGTGCGGGTCGCCGTGGTCTCGGGCTCCGTGGAGGAGACTCT
>JAEUQS010000278.1 GCA_016789625.1 Acidobacteriota bacterium
GGGGCAGGCCCGTGCTGGCGCGGCCGCGGAGCGACGAGAGCGCCACGAGGTGAACGGGCGTCGCAGCCAGCTCCTCGAGCGTCTCGAAGCGTGGCGCGCTCGCGACGAGGTCCTCCGCGCCCGACGCGAACGCGAGGAGGTCCGGGTGCGCGAGATCGACCCGCGGCGACACGAGGACGAGCGTCGCGCCGAAGGCCTTCGAGGCCCGCGCGCAGGCGCCCACGTTGCCCGGGCTGTGAGGTCTCACGAGGACGGTGCGGAGCGGCATGTGAGGCGCATCGTGCAGAATCGCGGCGTGGCACGCCAGCGAAGTGAAGAAGAACAGAAGGCCGTGGAGACGATCCTGGGCGCCCTCGCGCACCGTTTCCGGAGGCTCCAGGACGAGTACGAGATGAAGGAGCGCCGGGGCGAGGAGCCGGAGGGCATCGCCAAGGGCTTCGCGCTCGCTCTCCGCGAGGTGAACGACCTCCTGCCCCGGAGAAAGCGCATCAAGAAGACCGCGGTATGAAGAAGCCCACGTACTGGGACTACCTGAAGCTGCCGAGCCTCCTCACGCTGCAGGGCGGGCTCGAGGAGGACGAAGCGCGCCTCCAGCCCGACGAGCTGCACTTCATCGTGGTGCACCAGGTGTACGAGCTGTGGTTCAAGCTCGTGCTCCGCGAGCTGCGGCTCGCGATCGAGCATCTCTCCCGCCCCCGCGTTCCCGAGGAGACGATCCCCTACGTCGTCCACCACCTGAAGCGCGTGAACGAGATTTTGAAGCTCGCGGTGGACCAGTTCCGCATCGTGGAGACGCTCACCCCGCAGGACTTCCTGGACTTCCGCGACAAGCTCGCGCCGTCGAGCGGGTTCCAGAGCTTCCAGATGCGCGAGATCGAGATCCTCCTCGGGCTCGAGGACGGCGCGCGCGCCCGGTACGGCGCGACGGAGGCCCTTTCGCACATCCGCGAGGCCTCGGCCGATTCCCCCGGCGGCGACTTCGCGCTCGAGCACGTGGAGGCCGCGCGCAAGGAAACGACTCTCCGCCAGGCGCTCCACGCCTGGCTCTACCGCACGCCCATCCAGGGCTCCTCGGCCGGCGACGCCGGCGACGGCGAGGCCGTCTCGCGGTTCCTCGCGAGCTATTTCGACGCGGCGCAAAAGCACGCGGCCGCGCAGCAGGCGTGGCTGCCCGAACGGCTCGGGGCCGAGGCCGGCGCGGTCGCGGCGCGCCTCAACGACGGGCTCGCCTCGGCCCGGCTCTTCCTCGAGGCCGGGGACGCACCCGAAGCGGAACGCGACACCGCGCGACGCGTCCGCGCCGGACTCCTGTTCATCGAGTCGTACCGCGAGCTGCCGCTCCTCGCCTGGCCCCGCCTCCTCGTGGACTCCATCGTGGAGCTCGAGGAGTACCTCGTCCTCTGGCGCACGCGCCACGCGCGCATGGTGGAGCGCACCATCGGGCGGCGTCCCGGCACGGGCGGCTCCTCGGGCGTCGACTACCTCGACCAGACGGCCAAGACCCGCATCTTCACGGAGCTCTGGGCGGTGCGCACGCTGCTCCTGCCGCGCGAGTTTCTGCCCGCGCTCGAGAACACGCAGTCCTACGGATTCGCAAAGGCCTGAGACGATGAACCTCCAGGGAAAGCACGCCCTCGTGTGCGGCGCGAGCCAGGGCATCGGCCGCGCGACCGCTCTCGCCCTCGCGGCCGAAGGGGCCTCGATCACGGCGCTCGCCCGCACGCGGCCCGCGCTCGAGAGCCTGCTCCCCGGGCTCCTCGCCAAGGGGGCTCCCGCGGCGCGCGCGCTCGTCGCCGACGCGGACGACCGGCCCGCGCTCTTCGCGAAGATCGAGCTCCTGATCGCGGAGGCCGGGCCGGTCCACATCCTCATCAACAACACGGGCGGGCCCAAGGCCGGCCCGATCCTGGAGGCGACCGAAGAGGAGTTCCTCGCCGCCTTCTCGCGCCACGTGCTCGTGTCCCACGGACTCGTCACCCGGGTCCTGCCCGGCATGCGCGACACCGGCTACGGCCGCATCGTGAACGTCGTGTCGACCTCGGTGAAGGAGCCCATCGCCGGGCTCGGCGTCTCGAACACCACGCGCGGCGCGATGGCGTCCTGGGCGAAGACGGTGTCGAAGGAGCTGCCGCCGGGCATCACCATCAACAACGTGCTGCCGGGCTACACGGCGACCGAGCGGCTCACCGCGCTGAAGGACTCGATGTCGCAGCGCTCCGGAAAGAGCGGGGAGGAGATCGAGGCCGAGTGGCTGCGCTCGATTCCGGAGGGTCGCCTCGCGGATCCTTCCGAGACCGCGGCCGCCATCGCGTTCCTCGCGTCCCCCGACGGCGCCTACATCCGGGGCGTCAGCCTGGCCGTCGACGGCGGGCGCCTTCAGTCGATCTGAAGAGGCCGGCTCACTTCGACCCGGCGATCAGCCTCGCGAGGGCGACGTGGTCGACGGGCTTCACGAGGTGGTGGTCGAAACCGGCCTTGGAGGATTTCCGCCGGTCGTCCTCCTGTCCCCAGCCCGTGAGGGCGACCAGCTTCATGGCCTTGCCCCAGGTCTGTTCTCTCAGGCGCTGACAGACCTCGTAGCCATTGAGAAGCGGGAGGCCGATGTCGAGGAGGACGATCTCCGGACGGAGCCGCTCGGCGGCCTCGAGCGCCGCCAGCCCGTCGTGAGCCGTGTGCGTCTCGTGGCCTTCGAGCGTGAGGAGCATGGCGAGCGATTCCGCCCCGTCCTTGTTGTCGTCGACGATCAGAACCCTTCGGCGGGGTGCCGGGGCGTCGCCCGGAGGGCTCGTCGACTGTGTCTCGGGGAGCTCCGAAGCGAGAGGAAGCCGCACGACGAACTCGCTTCCCCGGCCCAGTCCGGGGCTCGTCGCGAAGACCGATCCTCCGTGCATCTCCACGAGACGCCGCACCAGCGTCAGGCCGATTCCGAGGCCGCCGCGCGACCGCTCGAGAGAGGTATCGACCTGCGTGAACATGTCGAAAACGCGGGGTAGCTCCTCGGGAGAGATCCCGATCCCCGAGTCGTGCACGCGGAGCACGGCGTCGGCGCCGTCGCGCTCCGCCGTCACGGTGACGAGCCCGCCCCGGTCGGTGAACTTGGCGGCGTTGTTCAGGAGGTTGCCGACGACCTGCGCGAGGCGCGTTCCGTCGGCGTTCACGATCAGCGGCCGCTGCGGAACCGTGAGCGTCAGCTCGTGCCCCATTCCCAGGTAGAGCGGCGTGGCGGCGTCCACGGCCTGCGTGAGCAGGGGCGAGAGCTCGAGGCGTTCCCTCCGGAGCTCGATCTTTCCCTGCGTGATGCGGCTCATGTCGAGGAGGTCGTCCACCAGCCGGGACATCTGAGCCACCTGCCTCTCGAGCATCGAGGTCGCCGCGTGCGCGGTGTCGCCGCCGCCCGCCCGCTTCAGGACGTGCACGGCGTTGCTCATCGGCGCCAGAGGATTGCGGAGCTCGTGGGCCAGCATCGCGAGGAACTCGTCCTTGCGGCGGCCGGCCTCGGAAAGGTCTGCCGCGAGAACGCGCAGGTCTTCCTCGAGCTTCTTCCGCCGCGTCACGTCCTGGCTGACGGTCGCGAAGGCCACGGGTGCGCCCCTGCCGTCGGTGAGCGTGAGGACCTTGTAGGCCATCCAGAGGGCGTCCCCGGTGACGAAGTGACGGAAGCGGACCTCGATCTCTCCGTGGCCTCGCTCCAGCACGGACGGAAAGAATTGATTCAGGACCCGGGACTGATCTTCGGGGAAGAAGAATTCCTGGACCGGCGTCCTCCTCGCCGCTTCGAGGTCGTCGAGGCCGACCAGCCGGAGGCCCGCCCGGTTGACGAAGAACGGAACCCCCTGGAGATCGCACATGCCGATGAAGTCGGTGCTCGTCTCGACGAGCGCGACGAACTTCTCCCGGTCGGATTCGGCGCGCTTGCGATCGGTGACGTCGGCCCCCGTCGGGGCCAGGAAGAGGACCTTTCCCGAGCCGTCCCGGATCGGCTGGATCGTCACGTCGGCCACGCGCTCGCTGCCGTCGCCCACGAAGTAGGGGACCTCTTTCCGGAACGTCTGGCCCGAGGCCGCGAGGGCCGAGGCGGCCCGGATCTCGTCGACGAGCGCCGGGGAAGGTGAGAACCAGGGGCCGTCCCAGAACTTCATGCCGGTGGCCTGCTCCCGCGTGAATCCACAGCCTTCCCACGACAGCCGGTTCGCATCGAGGAGCGTGCCGTCGACCTCCATGATCCCGGCGAACAGAGCGCCCTGCTCGAAGAACGCGTGGAACTTCGCGTTGGCGGCGGCCGCGTCGGCGAGAAGCTGCCGCTCGCGCTCCTCGGCCTCGCGTTGACGGGTCACGTCGCGCACGATCTTGGAGGCGCCCACCACGCGGCCGGTCTCGTCCTTGACGGGTGAGACCGTGAGGGACACGAGGATGCGGCGTCCGTCCTTGCGGAGCCGGACCGTCTCGAAGTGCTCGACGCTCTTGCCTGCCTTGAGGCTCGCGATGATGTCGTCCTCTTCCGAGAGGCGCTCGGGAGGAATCACCAGCGAGATGTGCCGCCCCACGGCCTCCCCGGGCTCGTAGCCGAAGAGACGCACGGCCGCCGCGTTCCAGCTCTCGACGATTCCTTCCAGGGATTTGCTGACGATCGCGTCGTCGGAGGATTCCACGATCGAGGCGAGGAGCCGGTCGGAGAGGAGCTGCCCCACGCGGGCCCGCTCGACGCGCCTTCGGACGGAGATGTCCCGGAAGACGAGCACGCATCCCGAGACGCGGCCGGACTCGTCTTTGATCGGAGCGGCGCTGTCGTCGATGGAACGCTCGGACCCGTCGCGCGCGAGCAGCACGGTGTGGTTCGCGAGGCCCACGATCGCGCCCTCGGCGAGAGCGCGGGCCGCGGGGCTGGGCACGGGCCGCCGCGTCTCTTCGTGGACGATGCGGAAGACGTCGTCGAGAGGCCTGCCGAGGGCCTCCCGCTGGCTCCAGCCGGTGAGGGACTCGGCCACCGGGTTCAGAGACGCGATGCGTCCCTCGACATCGGTCGTGATGACGGCATCACCGATGCTGCGAAGGGTCACCTGCAAGAGCTCCCGGCGTTCGCTGGTCCGGCTCTGGGCGAGCCGCATCGCCTGGCCGAAGACGATGATCAGGGCACATGTGAAGACGAACGCCGCGAAGCTGACGGCGCCGGGAAGGCTCCAGTGGAAGAGCGTGCCCCGGGGCGGAATGAAGAGGTACGCACAGGCGGCGTATCCGAGAACCGTCACGAGCGCGGCGGGCCGCCAGCCGCCGAGCCAGACGGCTGCGGCCACGGCACCGAAGAGCGTGATGAAGGGTACCGTGTCGCCCAGGAGCGGGTCGACGAGCCACCTGAGAAGGATGGCGACGGCGAGACCGCCGAGGGCCACGAGATGGTTCTGGGCCGAGTTCCTCAAATTGCTCCCGGCACGCTGTCAAGCACGCGACGGGCCAACGCAGGTCGAACCGGAAGGCACCAGAAACGAAAAAGGGGGCCCTTCCGGCCCCCGTTCGTCGGTCGGACTTGAAAGCTTTACGCTTTTGCGGTCGCGGGGATGGCCTTGGCGACCGAGATCGGAATCGACTTCGGCTTGGCTTCCTCGCGGCGCGGCAGCTCGATGTGGAGCACGCCGTCCTCGAGCTTGGCCTCGACCTTCGCCGTGTCCGCATTGCTCGGCAGGCTGAAGGAGCGCAGGAACTTCCCGTAGCTCCGCTCGACCCGGTGCCAGGTCTTGTCCTTGGTCTCCTTTTCGAAGGAGCGCTCGCCCTCGACCGTGAGAACGCCGTTCTCCACGCGGAGCTTGAGCTCCTCGTCCTTGAAGCCGGGGACCTCGATGCTGAAGGCCAGCCGGTCGGCCGTCTCGGAGATGTCGACCGGGGGAGCCCACGAGGCGGAGACGCCCTCGTCGGGGCGGCTCAGGGACCCGAACGCCTCGCTGAGAAGGCGGTTGAACTGCGTCTGGAAAGCCTGGGCGCCGCGGGGATCGTTCGTGCGGATCAACATGGCTGTGTTCCTCCTCGGATTGTGTCCGGGTCGTCCCGGATCGCAACGCCAAGATAGTATCTGACTCTGTTGTTGTCAAGTCCTGTTTGAACGTAAATCTTAGTCGATTGATGTAGATTCTTGCGGAGGAGGACCCGAGGCCCCAGAATCGGAGCGTGGACTTCGACATCTTCTTTTCCATCAGCCGGACTCCCGTCGACGGCTTCCTGCCCACGGAAGCCCAGATGTTCCGGGCCTTCTTCGAGCAGGTCGAGGCCGCGGACGCGCTGGGCTTCGGCACGGCCTGGATCGCCGAGTCGCACCTCTCGAGCGAGGTCCAGAAGCGCCACCCGCATCCCGTGATTCCGTACTGGCAGGGCGAGGTGGGGCTCAACGCCGACATCGTCCAGATGGCGCATGCCGTGTTCCGGCGCACGCGGCGCATCGAGGTGGGGTCGGCGGTGATGGGCCTCTTCGTGAACGGCGGACCCATCGCGCACGCAGAGCGCATCGCGCAGTTCCTCGCGATCCACGGCCTCGAACCCGGGGAGCGCCGGAAACTCAATATCGGGTTCGCCGCCGGCCGCTTCGATTTCCAGAGCAGGGCTCACGGGATGAAGCCCCGGAACGCGATGGAGGAGGCGGCCTGGCCGGTGCTCAAGGGCAAGGCGTTCGCCGAGGCCGCCGAGATCTTCTGCCGGCTCGTGCGGGGCGACGAGCTCTCGAGCGGTGACGTTCGGACGACCGAGCTCTCCCGCGCCGACTTTCGCAGCGACGCCGACTGGCGCAAGGTGCTGGACGCTCACGGCGCGGACGTCTCGAGCATCCCGGTGCCGAGGCGCTACGAGTTCGACGTGCTGAAGATCGTGCCCGAGGACGTGCGCAAGGAGCTCCTCGAGCTCTACGTGGGCTCTCACGACGCGCGCCTGCAGGAGGAGCTCAACGCCATCCTCCCCGTGCGCGTCTTCAACCTCTCGATCACGAAGCCCGAGGTCATCGAGGACACGCACCGGCGCATGGCGGCGAAGTTCCATCCGGGGGGCGGCTCGTGGCGCCGGCGCGACATGCCGCGCACGGTGTTCGTCTTCCTCAATTCCGAGGCGGGGCTCTCGAAGGAGAGGCAGCGCGAGGCCGCGGGCGAGGAGGCCCGCGCGGCGCTCTCGGCCTACTGGACGGCGCTCGAGGGGACGCTCGACCCGAAAAAGGTCGAGGGCGCCTCGGAGAACGCGCTCGTGGGGACCCCGGAGGACGTGGCGCAGCAGATCCGCGAGCGGTTCCATCCCGAGGACCGGCTCATGCTCTGGTTCGACTTCTTCAACCACGATTCCGCACGGGTCGTCCGCAACATGGAGGCCTTCATGAAGGAGGTCGTCCCCCTGCTACCCTCGGGCCGATGAGCGAAGCCAGGCTCAAGCCGGCCGCCGCCGCGTACCCGAAGAGCCCGCTCGGCGAGAGCGATGCGCGCATCCCCACGGGTCGTGACGTGGCCTGGGTGCCGCTCGTCGACTACCGGCGCAACGGCGTCTCGGAGACGACGCTCCACGGCGCCATCGCCTGGGCGACGCCCGCCGGCGTTCTCCACGGCTTCGGCGGCAACGTCCTCTGCTACGGCCGCAGCATGATGAAGCCGCTCATGGTGAAGCCCCTCGCGAAGGCGCTCTCAGACCTCACGTGGGCGCAGAAGGCCATCTCCGTGGCGAGCCACAACGGCTCGCCCGAGCACGTCTCGGCCGCGCAGTCGATCCTCGCGGAAGGGGAGTGGGGCCTCATGCAGGCGCCGCTCGACGTGCCGCTCGTGCAGTTCGGCCGCCAGGTGCGGAGGCCGCGCCGCTGGTACCACTGCTGCTCCGGCGAGCACGCGGCGATTCTCCGCGCGTGTCGCGTGCTGGGCTGGCCGCGAGCGGGGTATACGCTGCCGCACCATCCGTTCTTCCAGGCCTTCGCGGGCGAGGTGCGCCGGACGCTGGGCCCCGACTGGGAGCCGCTCCGCGTCGCGCGGGACGGCTGCGGTCTGCCCACGTTCTCCAACACGGTCACGGAGCTCGCGACGCTCTTCGCCGCCCTGGCGCGCGACCGCGACGAGGACTGGATCTGGGAAGCCATGACGCGGCATCCCGACCTCATCGGCGGCTTCAACCGGCTGGACAGCACGATCCTCAAGGCCTGCGGCGGCCGGGTGCTCGCCAAGGAGGGCGCGGACGGGCTGCTGGGCCTCGCGATCGTGCATCCCGACTATCCCGACGGGCTGGGCGTCGTCATCAAGATCGCGCACGGCTGGAATCCGCGGGCCACGTGGTACGTCGCGCGGGCCGTGCTCGGCGTCCTGGGCTTCACGCTGCGCAACCCGTATCCGCTCCACCGGCAGAAGGCGTTTCTCGTGCCCGGCATCGTGCCCGAGCGCTATCTGGGCGCGCTCGAGGAGATCCCCACGTGGGACGAGTGGGATCCGGACCGCGACCGCTGGTACTACGAATGGGAGAGATATGCTTCCTCGGGTGAAGGAGGCACGCCATGACGAGCCGTGATTCATCTGCATCAGGGGCTCTGACCGTGGCTCCGGAACCAGAATGCGCAGGTCCCGCGTTTACGCAGGCCGAAGACGCCATGGCCCTAGCCGCGCTCCAGAGAGCCACCGCCCTGAGCCCGCCCGAGGACGAGCTGGTCCCGCTGGACCCCGATCACCCGGGGTTCAAGGATCCGGTCTACCGCGCGCGTCGCAACGCGATCGCGAAGAAGGCCCTCGAATACAGGGACGGCGACCCGCTCCCCCACGTGACCTACACCGACGACGAGCAGAACGTCTGGCGCACCGTGTGGGAGAGCCTCGCCCCCCTCCACGACGTCTACGCCTGCACGGAATGGGGAGAGAGCGCCGCTCAGATCGCGCTCGACCGTACGCTGGTGCCGCAGCTCGCCGACGTGAACGAGAAGCTCAAACCTGCGGGCTTTCGCATGCTGCCGGTGGGCGGGCTCATCTCGGGCCGCGCGTTCCTCTCGGCCATGGGGCACGGCGTCTTCCTCTCGACGCAGTACATGCGCCACCACTCGGTGCCTCTCTACACGCCCGAGCCCGACGTCGTGCACGAGCTCGTGGGGCACGCGGCCAGCCTCCGGCACCCGGAGATCGTGAAGCTCTCGAAGCTCTTCGGCGAGGCGGCCATGAGGGCCGACGAGGCCGACATGAAGCGCCTCGAGCTCGTCTACTGGTACACGCTCGAGTTCGGCGTGGTGGAGGAGGCCGGCCGCCTGAAGACGTACGGCGCGGGGCTCCTCTCGTCGTTCGGCGAGCTGGGCTGGTTCGAGAAGAACGCGAACCTCGTCCCCTTGGACTTCGAGGTCGCGGGCGCCTTGCCCTACGACCCCACGCAGTACCAGAAGACGATCTTCGTCTCGCCCAGCTTCCCCCGCATGGTCGAGGACGTCTCCGCCTGGCTGAAGTCGATCTGAGGCCGGGATCCGCCTAGGATCCGTGCATGGAGATCCTCTCGAACCTCATCGGTGGTGCGTTCGTCCCGGCGGCCTCGAGCGAGCTTCTCGACGACCTGAACCCCGCGACGGGCGAGGGGATCGCCCGCATCCCGCGTTCCCGGAAGGAAGACGTCGACGCGGCCGTGAACGCCGCGCGGGCCGCGCTGCCGGCGTGGAGGAAGACCCCCGCGGCCGAGCGGGCCGCGCTGCTCGACGCCATCGCCGCGCGGCTCGAGGCCGAGGCCGAAGGCCTTGCCGCTCTGGAATCGCAGGACACGGGGAAGCCCCTGGCGCTCGCGCGCTCCATGGACATCGCGCGCGCCGTTCTCAACTTCCGCTTCTTCGCGGGAGCGCTCCGGCACGACGAGACGGGCTGCCACGCGATGGACGGGGCGCTCAACTACACGGTCCGCGCGCCGCTCGGCGTCGTGGCGCTCGTGACGCCGTGGAACCTGCCGATCTACCTTCTCTCGTGGAAGGTCGCGCCCGCTCTCGCGATGGGGAACACGCTCGTCGCGAAGCCCTCGGAGCTCACGCCGCTCACCGCGAGCGCGCTCGCGCGCATCGTCACGGAGGCCGGCCTCCCGCCCGGCGTCTTCAACCTCGTCCACGGCCTGGGGGCCGAGGCCGGCGACGCGCTCGTCTCGCACGACGGCATCTCTGCGGTGTCTTTCACGGGCGGCACCGCGACGGGAGCCAGAGTCGCGGCTGCTGCTGCCCCACGCTTCCGGAAGCTGTCGCTCGAGCTGGGAGGCAAGAACGCGACGCTCGTCTTCGCCGACTGCGATCTCGACGCCGCCGTCGAGGGCGCGGTGCGCGCGGGCTTCCTGAACCAGGGGCAGGTCTGCCTCTGCGGCTCGCGGGTGCTGGTGGAGCGCTCGATCTACGACCGCTTTCTCGAAGCGTTCGTGGCGCGCGTCTCCCGCATGAAGGTCGGGCCACCTTCCGAGCCCACGACCGAGCTCGGCGCGCTCGTCTCTCTCGCGCACCGCGACAAGGTCGAGGGCTACCTCGCTCTCGCCCGGGAAGAGGGCGGGATGGTGCTCTGTGGAGGAACGCGTCCCGTGCTGCCCGCGCCGTACGACGCGGGCGCGTTCCTCACGCCCGCCGTCGTCGGCGGGCTGTCGCCCTCCTGTCGCACGGCGACCGAGGAGATCTTCGGCCCCGTCGTCACGGTGCATCCCTTCGACACGGAAGAGGACGCCCTCGCGATCGCCAACGGCGTGCGCTACGGGCTCGCGGCATCGGTGTGGACGCGGGATCTGTCGCGCGCACACCGCGTGGCGGCGGCGCTCGAGACGGGCATGGTGTGGGTGAACACGTGGCTCCTCCGCGACCTGCGCGTGCCGTTCGGAGGTGTGAAGGACTCGGGCGTCGGACGCGAGGGCGGGCGCCATTCCCTGGAGTTCTTCTCGGAAGCGCGCAACGTCTGCGTGAAGCTGTGAAAGGCCGCTCGTCTTCCGCAAGGCTCGGCCTGGTCCTTCTCCTGAGCGCCTCGACGGTCGCAGCGCGGCCCGCGACCGGAGGCGACCTCGTCCCTCTTTGGAAGAGCACGATTCCGAGGAGCGTCGACGGGGACCTGGAGAGCGCGACGGTCGCGGTTCTCCGGGAGCTCTCGGACGGTCACTGGGTCGCGGTGACGGGCGGCCGGTTTCGGCGCGCGATCCGTCGGATCGCACCAGGGGGCAGCGGTTTCACCGAAGCGTCCGTTTCCGACACCTTCGTGGGAGCCTCGACGGCCGTGGACTCCTTTGGCGCGTGGCTGGATGCCACCGATTCTGGAATCGTGAAACGTGACATCCACGGCCAGCCGGCCTGGTCCGCACCCGTTCAGCAG
>JAEUQS010000290.1 GCA_016789625.1 Acidobacteriota bacterium
GTCGTCGTCGAGGCCGACTTCCTCCCCGTCACGAAGAAGTACGAGGCCGCGGTGGAGCGCTTCCGGCGCTTCGTCTACGGCTTCTACAAGCCGCACGTCCTCGAGACGTTCTACACGAAGTCGCCCAACCGGCTGATCGAGGCCGGCGTGACCACCGTGCTCGCGGGAGGCGTCTTCGAGCCGACGTGGAAGGCCCGTTTCTGGGCGGGGCTGTTCCACCTGGCCACGCACTCGTTCCGGCTCCGGCAGGCCTTCCGCGGCGCGGGCGCGTTCGAAGGGGCCGCCGGGCTCGTGCAGGCGACCCGGACGACTTGAGCGGGCAGACCGGGCGGCCCGCCGCGCCGCCTCCCGTCGTCTCGAACGCGGCGAACGCGACGTTCGGGCTCTGGTTCCCGACGTTCCGCTTCCTCGCGCGGACCCTGCCTCTCGTGTGGCTCGCGCGGCTCGCCGAGGTGACGGCCGAACGGGCCATGTGGGAAAGGGAGCACGTGCAGGACGCGATTCTCGAGAACACGTCGCGCGTGCTGGGCCTGCCGAAGTACCACCGCAAGGTCGAGGAGGTGGGCCGCGAGATGCTGCGCCGCCACTCGCGGCAGTGGATCGACCTCGTGCGCTATTCGGAGCTCGAGGACGTGGACGCCTCGGCGCTCGTGACCTCGCGGCGGGGGGAGGACGGTCTCGTGGCCGCGGTCTCGGGCGGCAAGGGCGCCATCATGCTCACGGCGCACGTCGGCAACTTCGAGCTGGGCGGCCTCTTCCTCAAGGGGCTCGGGCTCAAGAACGTGAGCGCCGTCTATGCGCGGGACCCGTCGCCCGTCGTGGAGGAGCACCGGGCGCTCTCGCGAGCGCGGCTCGGCGTGAAGGGAATCGAGGTGACCTCGAGCCCGTTCGCCTCGGTGCCCATTCTCCGCGCGCTCGAGGAGGGCGGCATCGTCGCGATGCAGGGCGATCGCGACGTCTCGGGCACGGGCTTCTCGATGCCGTTCTTCGGCGAGCGGGCATCGTTTCCCGCGGGGCCCTTCTTCATCGCGCAGCAGGCGGAGGTCCCCGTCTTCCCCGCGTTCGTGCTGCAGCAGCCCGACGGCTTCTCGTACCGCATCGTCATCGAAGACCCCATCCGCGTCGCGCGGGCGCGGGGCGCGGCCCGCGAGCCCGCGGTGCGGGAAGCGCTCGCGAGCTTCGTCGCGGTGATGGAGGGGCTCATCCGGGAGAACCCCGAGCAGTGGTACCGGTTCGAGCCGTTCTGGGAGGCGTCCTGAGACGGTCCCTCGCCCTCGTGCTGTGTCTCTCCCTGGCCGGGTGCGCGATGCCACGCCCGCCGGTGCGGGTCGCGAGCAGCGTCGAGCCCGTATCCGAAGGAGGGGTCCGCCGCCACGGGACCTCCTGGATCCGTCGCGACGGCCCGGGCCAGGGGATCCTCGTGGGCCGTTTCTCGGGCACGCCCTACGAGATGGGCCGCTCGTTCGGCCGCCTCACGAGGACGCGCATGGACGCCCAGGAGCAGCACCTCCTCAGGCTCTTCCGCGCGCTGATCCCGAGCCCGCTCCTCCGCGAGGGAATCCTCACGCTCACGAAGCTGCGGCTCCGCGGGCTCGCCCGCGAGATCCCGCCGGAGCTGGATCTCGCCATCGCCGGTCTGGCCGAGGGCTACGGGCCGGGCGTCGAGGACGCCTACGCGCGGATCCTCTGGCTCCACGCGCTGCACGAGGAATCGCAGCGCTTCGTGGACGCACCGGGGCTCAGCGCTCTTTGCACGGGTTTTCTCGCGCCGCCCCACGGGAGGTCCACGGAGACCCTTCTCGCGCGGAACTTCGACTTCGAGGGCGGCGAGATCCTGGACCGCGAGAAGCTGGTCGCCGTGTTCGCGCCCGAGG
>JAEUQS010000375.1 GCA_016789625.1 Acidobacteriota bacterium
CCGTTCGTCTACGAGCCCGGCGACCTCCCCACCATGGGGATGACCTCCAAGCTCTACCCGCTCCTCGTCGTCCCCGGAGCTCTGGCCGGCCTCCGTGGGGACGGCCTGGCCGTCTACGTCTTCGTCCTCCAGGCGCTTTTCGTTTTCGCGTCCTTCGTGCTGCTCGACCGGCTCCTCCGCCGAGGTCGCCTCCCGGGCCGGGCCGCGGTGCTCGGCACCCTGGCGCTCGCGTCCACCGGCGTCTTCTCCTGGGCGGCGTTCGCGGGCATGGAGACGGCCCTCGTCACGGCTCTCCTGCTGGCGGCCGTCCTGGCATGTCTCGAGGAGAGGACCTCCCCGAGACCCTGGCGCTCGGCACTCCTCCTGGGCGCTCTGGCCGTTTCCCGTCCCGAGGCCATGCTGTTCGTGGCCGCGGTCGCCGTGCCCGCCCTGGCGTTCGAGGCCCTGCACTCGGGACCCCGGGGGCGCCTGTCGTGGCTCCTCGTCCCCGTGCTCTTCATCGCCGCGGATCTCGGAACGAACCTCGCGCTCACCGGACACCTCTCTCCGTCCACCGGCCCCGCGAAGTCGCCGCTCTACGTTCCGGGGTCGTCACCGGCCTTCATCCTCCAGCACGCGAGCGCGTTCTGGAGCTGGGTGCTTCGGACGATCCTCACGGGAATCGGCGGGCGATCGCCTCTCTCGGCCGTGAACTCCCACGACGCGGACGCCCTGGTGCCGCCCCTCTCCCTGCTGTTCTTCTTCCTCGGCGCGATCCCGCTCGCCGCCCGCGAGATCCGGTGCCGGCGCCCGGGGCCCCATGCGGTCCTGGTGCTCTGGGGGGCGTTCGGGCTCGTCGCGGTGGGGCTGCTGAGCGGGCTCCCCGCACATCAGTACCGGTATCTCGTGCCGTTCGCGGTGGGCTTCATCGCGTATCTCCCGCTGGGGGCGCTCCGCCTCGGGCGCAGCCTGAGGAGCCGCGCTTCGGGACGGGCTGCGGGCGCGGCGCTCGCCGCCTTCGTGATCGGCTACGGAGCCCTCGGCACGCTTCAGCACGTGCTCGCCTACGGCCGCGTCGCCCGCGGATTCCGCGAGTACCGCGACGCGATGGGCTGGGCCGCCAGACACCTGCCCCCCGAGGCCCCGCTGCTCACGATCGACGTCGGAGCGGTCGCGACGTTCGGGTCGCAGAAGATCGTGGACCTGATGGGGCTCACGACCGCCGGTATGCGCGAGTCGACGGTCTTCTACGCCGACTTCATGGGCAGCAAGATCGAAGAGCTGCGGACCTGGCCCGCTCCGCAACGTCCTCGGTTCTACCTGGGGCACCGGGTGAGGTGGGAGGAGTACAGCTCGCAAACGCACCTCGATCCGCTCCGCCAGAAGCCCGTTCATTGCTTCGGGAGCCCGCCGTCGCTGTATCCGTCGGTGGGCCGCGACCTGTGCTTCTTCGCTTTGGACTGGGACAACGACTTCCGGATGAACGAGAGACCTTGTACGGCCGAGGCCATGGCTCTGGTGGGAAACGCCGAGCCTCTCCTCCACCTCGACGTCGCGCGCCTCTCGAGCGAGCGCGCGAACGGCTATCGGGCTCTCATGAAGGACCGGGACAGCTTCCCGTCGAACCGCTCCCTCTCCCGGGCCTGCTCGGAGGGGCCGGTGGCCGAAGGAGTGCGGGGGGTGGATGCCGGCGAGGCGTTCCGGCTCGACGCGCCCGCGGGCCGGGACGTGCTGCTCGTCGCGCGGCGCGCCTACTCGCAGGAGCCGGCGGTGGTGTTCGTCAACGGCGCGAAGGCCGGTGAGATGCCGGCCGTGGTGCCCGGAGCGGGCTGGAGCGAGCCGACGATCCGGATTCCGGCCGGTCTGCTGCGCTCAGGGCCGAACGAGATCCGGATCGAGGGGGCTTTCATCGAGGCCCGCATATGGGCCTTCGGGATCAGTCCTTGAGGACGATCTTGGGGCGCGCGAGCGAGAGCTGACCGCGGCCCAGAGCCTCGAGGTGCCCGAGGGCGATGAGGTCGCCTCCGCAGAGGAGCCGCACCCACGGCGCGTCGGCGGTTTCCGGCGAGGACCGCACGGGCACGGCGTGACCCCGCGCGATCTTGGCCGCCTCCCCGGCGAGGAGCGTGATGGCCGGGTAGGGAAGGGGCACGTCGCGCAGCGGGAGCCAGCCGGGCTTGGCGAATCGTTCGGGCAGGGTGCGCGCATCCAGCTCGGGCAGCGTCGAAGCGTCCTCGAGCCGGAAGACGCCGACGGACGTGCGGCGCAGCGCCGTGAGGTGGGCGCCGACGCCGAGATCCCGTCCGAGGTCGTGCACCAGAGAGCGGATGTAGGTTCCGGAGGAGCACTCCACCGTGAACTCGGCGGTGTCACCGTCGAGCGCGGTGATCTCGAAGCGCCGCACCGTGACGGCTTTCGGCAGGTCGGGAACCGCTTCACCCCTGCGAGCGAGCTCGTAGAACTTCTTGCCGCCGAACTTCTTGGCCGAGAAGGGAGGAGGGCTCTGGGTCAGCGCTCCCACGTAGTTCACGAGCGCGGCCTCGACGGCTTCGCGCGAGGGCGAGGCCCCCGGATGCGCCTCGCCGATCGGCTGCCCCTCGCGGTCGTAC
>JAEUQS010000417.1 GCA_016789625.1 Acidobacteriota bacterium
GAGAGCGTAGGACTTCCCTTCGCCGGGGGGCGCGGAAGCCTGCGCGAGGGACGCGGTGCCGGCCTCGCCCGCGTCGGCCACGAGCGTGCCGCGGCCCGCGCCGGCGTCGGCGATTCGGAAGACGCCCTCCGCATTCGTCTCCACCCAGCGGGTCGTGGCCTTGCCCTCGAAGCGCACGAGCGCCGCCGCGGCCGGCTTCTTCGTGGGCAGGAGAACGGTCCCGGTGACGACCACGGGCGGCGTGAGCACGATGGGCTTGCCGAGAGCGCCCGATCGCACGTTGACGGCCTGGTGCGTGGCGAAGCCTTCCTTCGAGATCGAGAGCCGATTGCCCTGCTCGGCGCCATCCTCGAAGCGGAACGTGCCGTCCTCGCGGGTCGTGACCTTCCGCGGCGTGCGGTTCCCGGCGCCCAACGCCAGGATCCCTCCGCGTCCGCTGCCCGGCTCGAGCACGACGTCGGCACCGGCCACGGGCTGCCCCTCGCCGTTCACGACCCTGCCCGTCACGGACGCACCCTTCACGAGCGTCACGTCGGCCAGCTCCTCGGTCTCCGACGTGTCCCACACGCCGTCGAGCGTGATCCCCACGGTCCCGCCGCCCGAGGTCTGGATCTCGAACGCGCGCTCGGGCTTCGCGGGGTCGACGGGCACCTTCAGCGTGAACGTGCCGTCGGAGTTCGAGACCGCGGTCGCGAGCGGCTTGGGATCGGCAGCGCGCTTCGCTTCGCGCTGCGCGGCCTCGAAGGCCGTCTCGGCGGGCAGCGCCGCGAGCGTGACGCCTGCCGCGGGCTTGTCGCCCACGAAGAGCCGTCCCTTGAGCTCGCCGGCCTGCACGGGACGCGGCGTGGAAACGAGGACGGCAAAGGCGATCGAGGAGAGAGCCAGGGCGGTGCGGTCGAGCTTCATGTGTTCCTGCGTTTCGGGTTCTTCGCCGCAAGATCGCGGCGTGCAGAGAGAGGCAACTTCGGGACCAGCCGGAAAGACGATCCGGACGGCCGGAAGATGACACGGGCTCCCCGTCTCGGGAGCCCCGTCCCCAAATCGGGAAGCCGTCAGGGAAGGACGACCGGGGTCGTGCCGCCCTCCTTCACGACGAGGGTGCGCTCCGTTCCTCCCTCGACCCTCAGCACATAGCTCCCGGGAGCCAGGTTCTCCACGCGGACGACGGGCGGGCGCACGTAGATCTGGCCGGTGAGCGATCCCGAGTACGGCCGGCCGTCCGCGCCGAAGAGGAGCACCCGACCTCCCGCGGCGAGCCGGGCCTCGGTCTCGGGGCCGGGCCTCACCTCGAGGGTGCCGCCCGGCGTGAACGCCACCTCGATCTCCGAGGAGGGCACGGACACTCCTCGAAGCTGCGCGGGCGCGAAGCCCGCGGCGCGGAGCACGAGGTCGTAGCGGCCCGGAGAAAGCGAGGGCACCGTGCCCCGCCCGTCGGAATCGAGGAGCACGTTGCCCGTGAAACCCGGCGGTCCGGCAGGACCGCTGAGGGATCCCGGCGCGCCCGCGCTGGAAGTCGCCTGCAGGTACACGGATCCCAAGGGCAGACCGTAGATTCCGTCCCGCGCCCGGAGGCCGATCCCGTCCACGCGGCGCAGCTCGAACGCGACGGAAGCGCCGCCCTCTTCCGCACGCACGTCCTTCGTCTCGACGGCGAATCCCGGCTTGCGCACCGTGACCCGATGAGCCACCGGGTCCAGGCCATCGATCCCGAACCGGCCCGACGTGTCCGTGGGGTTGGGCATTCGCGGCCCCGTCGCGTCCTCGGCGGCGTCGACCGGCCTCACTTCGACGCTCGCGTCGGCGAGAGGCCGGAGGCTGCCCTCCTCGACGACGCTGCCCGCGATCCGCGCGCTGCCGAACTCGAAGTCCAGCCGGTCGTCGCCCGAGAGCGTGATCTTCTTCGAGCGGGTCCCGGAGTCGAGCCATACCGAGACGGTGTAGCTCCCGCGGGGCAGCCCCTCGATGCGGTAGTCGCCAGAGGCATTCGTCGACGCTCCGCCTCCCGAGCCCCCGGATCCCGCGCGGTTGCCCGCCGAGACGCTGGCGCCCGCGACCCCGCGCCCGCCGCGGAGCACGCGGCCCGAGAGCGTGTGGCCCTCCTCGAGCGTGAGCGTCAGCTCCGCTTCGCGGGCCCCTTCGGCGATCTCGATGGACTGGAACGCGCGGCGCGAGGGCTCCCCGTCGCCTCCACCGGCGATCGCCATCACGTCCGCCCGGCCCGGCGGAAGTCCCAGTATCTCGAGGCTCCCGTCCGGCCCGGTGAAGGCGCTCTCGTGCTGGCGGCTCCCCACGATGACGGACACGTACGCCCTCTTCTCCGAAGCGCGGAGGCCGCGCACCGTGACCCGGAGCGTCGCGCCCGCATCCACGGGGATCGTCAGATCCTCCCGGCTCGACTGGGCTTCGAGAACGGCCTCGAGAGGCGCAGAAGCTCTGCCTTTCACCGTGGCCCTCAGCGCATAGCGGCCCGGCGAGAGGTTGCGAAAGCGGAACCGCCCCTCGGCATCGCTCACGGCGCGGCTCCCCCCGCCGCCCCTCCCACCGGACGCGTCGAGGCTGACCTCGGCGCCCGGAATCGGGCGTCCCTCTTTCGAGACCACCGTGCCCGCCGCGGTGAGGCCGGCCGAGAGCTTCAGAACGATCGGCGCGACGGCCCCCTCGCGCACCTCGGCCTGCTCGCTCAGGGCCGCGTAGTCCGCGTGGCGCGCCGACACCGTGTACGCCCCGGGAGAGAGGCCCGGGATCTCGAAACGCCCCTCGGCATCGGAGACGATCAGCTCGCCGCCGTGGCCGAAGAACGCCGCTCCGCCGCTGTCCCCGGCGGCCGGCCGCGCCGAGACGTAGGCCTCGGGGACGGGCCGCCCGGTCTTCGCGTCGGTGACACGGCCTTCGATCGAACGGCCCTTCGCGAGCTTCACGATCAGGGGCTCGCCCGGGGCGTCGCCCGAGACGACGACCCCTCCGGCCCGCCCGTTCTGATAGCCCTTGGCCTCGACCACGACCCGCCACGTGCCGGGCGGCACACCCGTGAGCTCGAAGGCGCCGTCGGCTCCCGAGACCTCGACGCGGGACCCGGCCTCCGGCGGCCGGTACGCGCCGGGAAAGGCACCGGTGACGAACTGCTCGTTCTGGCGCAGCACCGTGAACTCGCCGATCGGCCGACCCGTCTCGAGGTCCACGGCCAGGCCGCGGATCCGTCCGCGCGACTCCCCTTCGAGGAGCACGTTCTCGGCGGGCGCCTCGAGCGTGCGGAGGGTCTGCGGAGCCGTGCGCGTCATCTCCCCGGGCTCGAACATCGCGAGGTCGTAGGCCTCCGCGAGCCTGAGCCCCTCGATGAGGAACCCTCCCCCGGAATCCGTCGGGGGCGACGAGACGCTCGCCGGCACCGCCCTTCCGGCCGCGCCGCGGGCGCGTCTCGCGAAGACGACGACCCCCTCGAGGGGCTCGCCGCTCTTCGTCCGCACGAAGCCGGCGATGGAGCCGCCCGGCTCGAGCACGACGCGGAGGGGCTCGGGAGGGGTGGCCGAGGAGAGGACGACCTTCACGGGTTCGGGAACCGCCGAGCCCGTCCTGCTCATCGTGACCTCGTAGGAGCCCTCGGAAAGACCGCGCATCTCGAAACGCCCCGCGCCATCCGTCTCGACCTTTCGGAGGGGGATCCGGAGGCCGCGCCGCGCCGGGTCCTCGGTGCTCAGCGAGACGGCCGTCCCGGACAGAGGGGTTCCGGCGGGGTCGACCACGGTGCCTTCGAGCGTCACGCCGCGCCTCAGGACGACGACGAGCCCGGTGAGCGTCTGTCCGGGGGCCAGCGAGAGACCGTCGCGTCGAAAACGCTCCGTCCCCGGGAGGGAGACGAAGAGCGACTGGTCGTCTCCGGGGTGAATGCGCGTGAGCCGGAACGTGCCGTCGGCGGCCGAGCGGAACGTGCGCAGCAGGCTGTCGCCGCTCTCGAGCCGCGCGGCGAGGGAGGAGAGCGCGGCGAGCGAAGCGATGCCCGGCCGTCCCACCGTCCCTCGCGCGCCACCGACCCCGAGCCCGTTCTCGTCCACCACCCGGCCGGCAACGGTGACGCCCCGCCGCAAGACCAAGTCGAACCGCCGGACGGCTCCGCCCTCGACGGCCACGGAGACCTTCATCGCCCGCGCATAGCGCGGCTCGTCCGCAAGGACGCGGTACCGGTCCTCGGAAAGACCCCGAAGGCGATAGGTGCCGTCCTTGCCCGTCTTCACGACGCTGCTGTCGCCGCGGGACGAACGCGTCTCGATGCGCACGCCGGGGATCGGCGAAAGCGTCTCCGCGTCGACGACACGTCCTTCCAGGGTTCCCGTCGCCTCGAGCTCGACGACGAGCGGCGCCTCCGCGGTACGAGGCAGAGCGAGCGCGATTCGAGCAGCCCCCTCGGGCCCCGCGGTCGCGATCACGTGACCGGCTCCTTTCGGCGCGTCCGCGATGCGGAACGCGCCTTCCGCGTCGGCCTCGACCCAGCGCGTGACACCGGCCCCCTCGAAGCGCACGAGAGCCCCGGCCGCGGGCTTCTTCGAGGGCAGGACGACCGTTCCCGAGAGCGTCACCGGCACCCCCAGAGCCAGAGGACGCGCGAGCGTCCCCGCCCTCTGGGCGAGGAGACGCACCGGCGCGTGACCGGGCTTCGAAACCGATATCGCGTTCCCTGCGGCCGAGGCCCCGTCGAAGCGGAACGTGCCGTTGGCGGCCGTCTTCGTCCTCTGGGGCACGGCCCGACCGGCGCTCTCGGCGACCTGCGGGAGGAGCTCGACCTCGGCGTCCTCGACGGCGGCCCCGGCCGCGTCCACGACCCGGCCCGACAGGGAACGCGATCGCGCAAGCGTCATCTCGGGGAGGTCGTCGCTCTCGTTCGCGTCCCAGGCTCCGGAGAGCGTGTGCGCGACGACTCCGGGCCCGCCGACGCGGACCTCGACGAGGCCTTCCCTGCCCTTCGGAACGAGCACGCCGGCGCCGTCCGCGCCGGTCACGGCGGTCGCGAGCGCCGCCGCCTCGGCGCCTCCCCGCGCCTCACGGCGCGCCGCCTCGTGGACCGTTTCGAGCGGCACGGCCGTGAGGGTCACCTTCGGAGCGGGCTTTTCATCGAGAAAGGCGCGTCCGCGCAGCTCGCCGGCTTCGAGCGGGCCACGGGCCAGGAGAGCGAGTGCGAGCGCGACAGCCATCGTCAGAGATTTCATTCGGCCAGCCTTCTGTTTCGAAAGGGGACTCGCGAGAGACTCCTCCGGTGCAATCAGGGGATACGTCTCTCGCGTGGTCTGCGTCGTTCAGCGTACCCGAAGACGCGCTCGTCCTCCATGCGAACGACCCCCGCCTCGCGGACCTGGCCGCCCGCCTCTTCGACGCCGGCGCAGGGACCCCCCACGAAGATCCGATCCGGGTGAGCCTCCAGGTCGTGCCCGGACCCGGGGCCGACCGCCTCGCGCTGGAACGTTCGCTCCGGTGGACCCGCGCCGGACAGAGCTGGTCGCTCTCGATGGGAGACCTCCTCGCAGCCACGTTCACGCCGGGGCCCGCGACCGTCACCGGCCGCGTCTCCGAAGGCGTCCTCGAGGCCGCGCCCGCACTCGCCGCCCGGTACCTCCTCGAGGCGCCGGTGACCTACGTTCTCGCGCAGCGCCGGTATCGCGTCGTCCACGCGGCTGCCGTCGTCTTGGACGGACGTTCCGTGGTGATCCGCGGCGCCGCCGGGGCGGGGAAGTCGACGCTCGCGGGGGCCTGTCTCGCGGCCGGCCTCGACCTCCTCGCCGACGAGTCGCTGCTCGTCTCCCGCGCAGACCCGGACGCCCTCCTCGCGGCCGTGCGGGACCTCGCGTTCTCGCCGGAGTCGGCACGGCTCACGGGTCTCCTGAGCCGCACGGAGCCGGCCTTCACGGGGGGCGAGGAGAAGCTCCGGGTGGACCTCTTCGCGGGGAGCGCTCCGGCGCGGCGCCGGGCGCGGCGTGTCGCGACGGTGCTGCTCGGCCGCCGGGACGGACCTCTGAACCTCACGCCGATTCCCCCCGCCAACGTCCCCGCCGCGTTCGCGGAAGGCGCGATCCCGCAGGAGGAGGGGCTCTCCGCCGCCGTGACGGCCTGGGCCGCGAGCACGTACCGCATGTCGGGCCACGAGGACCTGGACGGCGCCGTGACGTGCGTCTCACGTCTCCTCGGCCGGAGCGCTTAGACTCACACTGCCCGTCATGTTCCCTTCCCGCGTCCTCGTGGCGCATTCGTATTTCCTGGCCTACGACGCGAAGCAGACGCGGAAGATGAGGCCGTACGCACCGCTCGCGACGCTGCTGGCCGCGGCCGTGCTCCGGCGGGCCGGCGTTGCGCCCGCGTTTTTCGACGCGATGCTGAGCCCGGGAGTGGAGGAGTTCCAGGTCGCGCTCGCCGAAACACGCCCCGGCGTGGTCTTCCTGTTCGAGGACAGCTTCAACTTCCTCACCAAGATGTGCACGACGCGCATGCGCGAGGCCGCCATCGAGATGATCGGCCTCGCCACGTCGGCGGGCGCCCGCGTCGCGGTGAGCGGACCCGACGCGAGCGACCACCCCGAGATCTACCTCGCCGCCGGTGTCGACGCCGTCGTCGTCTCGGAGACCGAGACCGTGCTCCTCGACCTCCTCGACGCGTTCGCCGGGAACCGGGCCCTGCGCAGCGTGCCTGGCCTCGTCCTCGAGGCGGGCACGAACGGATCGCTGCACGTCGCCCGCACGAAGCCGCAGCCGTTCCTCGACGCCCTCGACGAGCTGCCCCATCCGGCCTGGGACCTCGTGGACGCCGGCCGCTATCGCGCGGCCTGGACGAACGCTCACGGCCGGCTCTCCTGGAACATGGTCACGACGCGGGGCTGCCCCTTCCACTGCAACTGGTGCGCGAAACCGCTCTACGGAACGCGCTACGCGCAGCGGAGCCCGGCCTCGGTGGCCGACGAGCTCGCGGCGCTCCACGCGGCCGTCGCGCCCGAGCACATCTGGTTCGCGGACGACATCTTCGGCCTCACGCCCCGCTGGATCGAGACCTACGCCGAGGCGCTCGCGACCCGCGGGCTGCGCGTCCCGTTCACCGTGCAGTCGCGCGTCGACCTCATGACCGAGAGCGGAGTCGAGGCGCTCGCGCACGCCGGGGCCGAAGAGGTGTGGATGGGCGTCGAGAGCGGCGCGCAGCACATCCTCGACGCGATGCAGAAGGGCACCACCATCGAGAAGGTGCGCCTCGCCACGCGCCGGCTGAAGGCGAAGGGCATTCGCGCGTCCTGGTTCCTCCAGCTCGGCTATCCGGGCGAGGACTGGCACGACATCCTCGCGACGCGCGACCTCGTGCGCGAAGAAGCCCCCGACGACGTCGGCGTCTCGGTGTCCTATCCGCTCCCGGGCACGGCGTTCCACGAGAGCGTGAAGCACCAGCTCGGCGCGGCCACGAACTGGAAGGACAGCGACGACCTCGCCATGATGTTCGCCGGGACGTTCACGGGGCCGTTCTACAAGCGGGTGCGGGACCTCCTCCACGCGGAGGTGCTCCCCGGCGCCGACCGGAAGGACCTCGATGCCCGCTGGCAGGTGCTCACCCACGAGGTGGAGGAGCACCGCTCCGAGAGCCCCACGCTGCCGCACCGCTCGGGCGTCCCGCTCCCGGCCGGCCCGGCGTGATCCTCCTCGTCAACCCGCGAGCGACGAAGCCCGGGCTGCGCCGCTTTCCGCTTTCGATCATGGCGCTCGGCGCGGCCCTCCCCGGGGACGTCTCCTGGGATCTCGTGGACGGCAACAAGCCCGAGCACGGCGACCTCGTCGAGGTGCTGAGGCAGCGCATCGAGGCGCAGCGGACGTCGGGCGATCCGGTCTCCCTCCTCGCGTTCACCGTGATGCCCGGTCCGCAGCTCGCGGCTGCGGTGCCGGTGACCAAGCGCATCAAGGCGCTGTTCCCCGAGATCCCGATCGTGTGGGGCGGCTACTTCGCGAGCCTCTACCCGCAGCCCGTGGGGAACGCGCCGTTCATCGATTTCCTCGTGCGCGGCCAGGGCGAGAGAACGTTCCTCGAGCTCCTCGACGTGCTCGCCGGAAAGCGCGATCCCGGGACCGTCGCGGGACTCGGCTGGAAGAAGGACGGCACGCTGGTCCTCAACCCCGAGCGGCCGTGGATCGGGCCGGGCGAGCTGCCCGCGCCGCCGTACCACCGCATCCACGTGCCCGAGTACCTCGAGAAGACGCACCTCGGCGCGCGGAGCGGCGTCTACCAGGCCTCGATCGGCTGCCCGTACACGTGCAGCTTCTGCGGCGTCATCTCGGTCTACGGCAGCCGCGAGAACTTCGAGGAGCCCGCGCGCACCGCGAAGCACCTCGCGTTTCTCAAGGCGGAGCACGGCATGGACTCCGTGCACTTCTACGACAACAACTTCTTCCAGGCCGAGGCGCACGGCCGCGAGGTGTGCGACCGCCTCACGCCGCTCGGCCTGTCGTGGTGGTGCGAATCGCGCATCGACGTGCTCCTCAGCTACAAGGACGAAACGTTCCGCGCGATGAAGGCCTCGGGCCTCCGCATGGTGTTCTTCGGCGCCGAGTCGGGCTCCAACGAGGTCCTCGCGAAGATGGAGAAGCGCCTCACCATCGAGGAGACGCTGGCCCTCGCCGCCCGCATCAAGGAATGGGACATCGTGCCGGAGTTTTCGTTCGTGCTCGGCGGGCCCGAGGACCCCGAGCACGAGATCGACCAGACGCTGGCGCTCATGAAGAAGCTCAAGGACGTGAACCCGGCCGCGGAGATGGTCTTCTACTTCTACACGCCGACACCGCAGCGGCGCGCGGTGTACGGCGGCGTGAACCCGCTGGACGGAACTCCCGAAGCCCTGGAGGACTGGACCACGCCCGAATGGGTCGACTTCATGACGCACGAGAAGCCCGACGTGCCGTGGATGACGGAAGCGCTGAGGGCGAAGGTGCTCGACTTCGAGCTGATCCTCAAGAGCCGCTTCCCCTCGCTCCACGACCTGAAGACGAGGCCCTGGGGCAAGGTGCTCGCGCAGAGGCTCGCGCGGCGGCGCTGGGCGGACGGCGACTTCCGGGATCCGCGCCTCATTCGCAGCATCCGGAAGTTCGCGCGCGTCCCTAAAGACGACGCCCAGCTCTACGGACACCTGCGTCCGCCGGCGGAGCCGGCCTGAGCCTCCTCGCGGCTCGCGACGCCTACGCCCTGTGGGCCGAAACGTACGAGGCCGAGAACGGCATGACGGTGCTCGACGAGCGGGCCGTCACCCGGCTCTCGCCCGCGTCCTTCACGCGCCTCCTCGACGCCGGCTGCGGCACGGGGCGGCGGATCCGCGGGATTCCGCGGGCCGCCCGTGTCCCGGGCGCGGCCGTCGGGATCGACCTCGTGCCCGAGATGCTGGCGCAGGGCCAGGACCTCCGCGGAGGCCTCGCGGCCGGGGACCTCCTCCGCCTGCCGCTCACCGCGGAGGCTTTCGACCTCGTGTGGTGCCGGCTCGCCGTGGGCCACGTCGCCGGCCTCTCGCGCTTCTACGGCGAGCTCGCGCGCGTCCTCACGCCGACGGGCACGCTCCTCGTGACCGACGTCCACCCCGAGGCTGCGGGCGCTGGCCACCGTCGCACCTTCCGCACGCGGGATGGCGCGCTCCACGAGGTGATCCACCACGTGCACACGATCGCCGCGCACCACGCCGCAGCCGGCCATCACGGTCTCGTCGTCGAGGAAGCCATCGAGCTCGGCGTGGGCGAGGAGATCCGCCGCTTCTACGAGGAGGCCGGCGATCTCGCCCGCTACGAGCGGGACCTCGGCCGGCCCATGCTGCTCGCACTCCGTCTGCGGCCGATAATCGGCGCCCGGTGACCGATCTCCTCCTCTCCCACGGGTACTTCCTCGCCGAGGACGAAAAAGAGCGCGAGATCATGCGGCCCTACCCGCCGCTGGGCCTCCTCTCCTGCTCCGCGTACCTCAAGCGCGAGGGCTTCTCCGTGGAGGTCTTCGACACCACGTTCGCGACGCGCGCGGCTCTGGAGGAGCGCCTCGGCAGGGAGACGGGCGTGCTGGGGCTCTACACGAACCTCATGACGCGAAATTCCATTCTCCGCATCACCCGCAAGGCGAAGGAGCTCGGCTGGACGGTCGTGCTGGGCGGGCCGGAGAGCGCGAACTACCCCGAGGAGTACCTCGCCCGCGGCGCGGACGTCGTCGTGATCGGCGAGGGTGAGGCGTCTCTCGCAGACCTCCTGCCCGCGCTCGCCAAGGGCGGCCCGCATCGTCTCGAGAACGTCCTCGGTGTCGTGTTTCGCGATGAATCGGGAGCGTTCGTGAGGAACCCCGAGCGGCCCGCGCTGCCGAGCCTCGACGCGCTGCCCTGGCCCGACCGCGAGGCGATCGACCATCAGCTCTACCTCGACGCCTGGCGGAAGCATCACGGCGTGGGGAGCGTCAACCTCATCACCGCGCGCGGCTGTCCCTACAAGTGCAACTGGTGCTCCCACGCCGTCTTCGGCTTCAGCCACCGGCGGCGCAGCCCGAAGAACGTGGCCGACGAGGTCGCGTTCATCCTCGAGCGCTACGCGCCCGAGCAGCTCTGGTACGCCGACGACGTCTTCACCATCCACCACACCTGGCTTCACACCTATGCCGACGAGATCGAGAGGCGCGGCCTGGCCCGGCCCTTCGAGACCATCTCGCGGGCCGACCGGCTCATGAAGGACGACGTCTTCGAGGCTCTGAAGCGGCTGGGCTGCACGCGCGTGTGGATCGGGTCGGAGAGCGGCTCCCAAAGAATCCTCGATGCCATGCAGCGGGGCGTCACGGCCGAGCAGGTGCAGTGGGCCACCAAGGCGGCCCAGAGGCACGGCATCCAGGTGGGCATGTTCCTCATGTGGGGCTACGACGGCGAGACCGAGGACGACATCGAGGCCACCGTGGAGCACGTGAAGAAGGCCAACCCCGACATCTTCTTCACCACGGTCGCCTACCCCATCAAGAACACCGGCTTCTTCCAGAAGGTGGCGGGCCGTGTCGTCCTCGACCGGGATTGGGAGGACGCGACCGACCGCGACTACAAGATCGCGGGGCGCAGGTCGCGGGCCTACTACCGCAAGGCCGACGAGTGGCTCAGAAACGACGTGGCGGCGTTCCGTCTCGAGGCCTCGCGGCCCGAGGAGGCGCGGACGAAACGGGAGGCCGCGCTGGCGGCCCGCGCGGCCCTGAGAACGCTCGAGGGCGAGATCGAAGCCTGATCCAGGGTTCGACTAGACTCCGGTCATCTTCACGAAAAGGGGTCCCCGCGCATGATCACAAAGAAGCTCCTATCGGCAGCAGCCGGCCTCGCTCTCGCCCTCTCGGCGTTCGGCGCCAACGCCCAGTCCAACGGACCGGCGGTGACGAGCCCCGTGGCGCCCGCGGCGACCGGCTTTTTCAACAGCATCTTCGGCTCCACCGACCTCGTCCTCAACAACACCGTCACCGCGACGTTCACGATCACGGGCGTCACGAACGACGGCGGGGGCAACGACGCCGTGAACCTCGAAGCGTGGGATGACGGCACCCGCAAGGCCTTCGTGACCGTGAACGTTCCGGTCGGTCAGACCCAGACGTTCACACAGACGGTCAACTGGAACGGCGCGATCGGAACG
>JAEUQS010000437.1 GCA_016789625.1 Acidobacteriota bacterium
CCGTTCGGCGGGGAGGGTGACGCCGAGCGCGGCGGAGTGGCCGCCGAACTCGTTCGTGAAACGCCGAGCGACGGGCGCGAGCCGCTCGTAGAGCGGCGTGCGGCCCCAGGTACGGCCGCTGCCGGCGACCTTGTCGCCTTCGCGCGAGAGAAGCAGCACGGGCCGCTTCAGGCGCGACGCGACGCGCGACGCGGCGATGCCGAGGACGCCCCGGTGCCAGCCTTCTTCGGGGGTTCCGGCCTCGACGACGATCGCGTCGCGGTCGCCGTCGAAGGTCTTTTCCAGGCGATTGAAGACGTCCTTGACGACGCGCTCCTGAACCTCGCGCCGTTCGTCGTTGAACCGGTCGATCTCGTCGGCCAGCACCGTGGCGCGCGCGGCGTCGGACGTGGTGAGGAGCTCCAGCGAGCGGAACGCGTGATCGATTCGGCCGGACGCGTTGAGCCGCGGCGCGATGCGAAAGGCGACCTCCCGTGTCGAGGGGCTCCGGCCCGCGGGCACGCCCGATCGCGAGAGCAGCGCGGCGAGACCTGGAGAGCGCGGATCGGCGAGGCCGGCGAGTCCCAGGGCCGTGATCACGCGGTTCTCGCCCGTGAGCGGAACCATGTCGGCAATCGTCGAGAGGGCCGCGATCTTGGCGAGCGAGAGGAGCCACGCGCGGCGCGCCTTCTCGCCGATGCCGCAGCGCTCGCCGCCTTTGATGAGCAGGGCCTCCGCCAGTTTCCAGGCGATTCCCGCGCCACAGAGGTCCTCGTAGGGGTAGTCGCAGCCGGCCAGCTTGGGGTCCACGAGGACGGCGCCCTGCGGGAGGCCGGCGGGCGGGATGTGGTGGTCGGTGACGATCACGTACACCCCGCGATCCACGGCCTCCGCCACCGGCTCGACCGCGGTGATTCCGCAGTCCACCGTCACGATGCCTTCGGGGTCGTGCTCGTCGAGCGCCCTGAGGAGGGTGGGCAGCCGCAGGCCGTAGCCGTCGCTCAGCCGGTGCGGGATGAACGGACGGGCGTCGGCTCCCAGCCTCTTCAGCACCGTGGTGAGAATCGCGAGCGCCCCGATGCCGTCGCAGTCGTAGTCGCCGAACACCACGACGCGGCCGCCGCGTTCACACGTCGCGAGCAGCTTCTCGGTCGCCGCGGGGACGCCACCCAGCCGGAACGGATCGTGGAGGACGCCGTCGTGAGGATCCAGAAAGCTGCGGGCCTCGGCGACCGAGGAGATTCCGCGTGCCGAGAGGACGCGGGCCGCCGCCGGCGGCAGCGAAAGATCGCTCGAAAGGCGGCGCACCAGCTCCGCGTCGTGAGGTCTGAGGGTGAGGGAGAACCGGGCCCCGGAGACGGCCGACGCCGGGCTCACGCGAAGGCGCCCATCCTGCGGAACTTGTTGTAGCGGCCTTCGAGGAGCGCATCGACGGGCATCGGAGCCAGGCGGTCGAGGTGCACCCGCAAGGCGCGTCCCACGTTGTCGATGGTGGCCACCGGGTCCGCGTGAGCACCTCCCGGGGGTTCGGCGACGACCTCGTCGGCCACGCCGAGGGCCTTGCAGTCGGCCGCGGTGACGCGCATGGCCTCGGCCGCCTCCTGCGCCCGCGCCTGGTCTTTCCAGAGAATCGCCGCGCAACCCTCGGGAGAGATCACCGAATACACCGAATGCTCGAGCATGAGAACGGTGTCGGCGACGCCGATTCCCAAAGCGCCGCCGGAGCCGCCCTCGCCGATCACCGTCGCGATGATCGGCACCCGGAGCTGCGACATCACCAGGAGGTTCCGCGCGATCGCCTCGGCGACGCCGCGTTCCTCGCTGTCGAGCCCGGGATACGCCCCCTGCGTGTCGATGAACGACAGCACCGGCCTCTGGAACTTCTCGGCCAGCTTCATGATCCGGAGAGCCTTGCGATAGCCCTCCGGCCGCGGCATGCCGAAATTGCGGCGGATCTTCTCTTTCGTATCGCGGCCCTTCTGGTGTCCCACGATCGCCACGACGCGTTTTCCGAAGACCGCGAAGCCCGCGACGATGGCGGGGTCGTCCCCGAACGCCCGATCGCCGTGCCATTCGACGAAGTCGGTCGTCAGGAGGCGCACGTAGTCCAGGCAGAACGGTCGCGAAGGATGCCGGGCGACCAGCGTCTTCTGCCAGGGCGACAGCTTGCGGTAGATCTCCTCGGCGAGCTTGTCGAGCTTCTCGCGCTGCTTGCCGATTTCCCGCGCTCGCTGGGGGCTTTCGGGATAGCCCTCGAGCTCGGAGATACGTTCCCGGATGCGCCGCAGGGGCTCTTCGAAGTTCGCGTCAGACGCCACGCGGGCACTCTAGCAGGGTGCCGAAAAAGTGGCGGTGCGAAGGGCGGATCGCCCGGAGCCACAGGAGCAGGCGCCGCCCTTTTCAGAGGAGATTCTGCGGGTCCACGTCGAGCCGCGGAGGCGACGGCAGCGCCGCGAGGAGCGCTCCCGCCTCGGCGAGGGCCTCCCGGCTCTGCGACTTGAGGAGCAGCTGGAAGCGGTAGAGACCTTTGATCCGCTCGATCGGGGCGGGAGCGGGTCCGAGGAGCCGCAGCTCCGCAGCGACCCGCGAGGACCTCACGGCCGCCGCGCCCGCCGAGGCCTCCCGGAGGGCCTGTCCCGCGTCCTCGTGCGTGAAGAGAGCCAGCAGGAGGCGCGCGAACGGCGGGTAGAG
>JAEUQS010000446.1 GCA_016789625.1 Acidobacteriota bacterium
CGAGGTTTCCGTGTCGGCGACGGCGATCGCGGTGTGGTCGATCCCGAGGAAGAGGTTGCCGGCCGGAGTCTGCCAGCGCGGATCGCCCTTCCCCTTCGGAAACCAGATGATCTCGAGCGCATGGCCGTCGGGGTCCTTGAAGTAGAAGGCCTGGATTCCGCCGGCATTGGGGTTCGAATCGGGCAGGCGCTGCGGGCCCGTCGACGCGTGCGCGACGCGGTGCTTCCGGAGATGCGCGTAGGCCTTCTCCATGTCGGACACGACGATCGCGACGTGCTGGAACGCGAGGTCGTTGCTCCGCGCGTCGGGCGGAATCGGCCGGCCGCGGGGGGCGAGGTACTCGGTCAGCTCGATCGACTCGGTGCCGAGACGCAGGCGCACGACGCGCATCCGCACGCCGAAGAGACCCTGCAGGCGCTCCCAGCCCTCCCCCGCGACCTCGACGTCGGACACCGTCTCGAAAGGCAGGACGCGGGTGAAGAAGTCGAGGGAGCGGTCCATGTCCGAGACGGTCAGGCCGATGGCATCCACCGCGACGACTTCGCCGCGGGCCCCGGGAGCGAACGCCGCGGCCAGGGAGAGAAGCGCCGTGAGGAGAAGGAAGACCCGGAGCGCGCGGCTTCTCACGACGGGCTCCCCGAGAGGCGCGCGGTCAGGTGGTCGCCCACCCGGAGCGCGTTCGCCATGATCGTCAGTGCGGGGTTCACCGCGGCGGACGACGGGAAGAAGCTGCCGTCCACGACGTAGAGGTTGTCGAGGTCGTGAGCCTTGCAGTCCACATCGAGGACCGAGGTTTTCGGGTCGTGACCGAAACGCAGCGTGCCGTTCTGATGTGCCACACCCGCGAGCGGAATGCGCTCGCCCACGAAGAGGTTCCGCGAGAAGAGCCCCTGGTGACAGTCGTGCCCGTGGAGGCCGCAGCCCGACTGTCCTTTCACGAGCTCCTTGAGCTTCGCGGCGAGGCGCCGGTGCCCTTCCTCGTTGTTGACCGTGTACGAGAGGACGATGCGGCCGTCCCGGTCCACGGTGACGCGGTTGCGCGGATCGGGCAGGTCCTCCGAGGTGAGCCAGAAATCCAGGGAATGCCGCGCCATGAGGTCCAGCGTGAAGCCGGGCGCGATGGCCGGGGCGCCCGCGGAGAGCGCGACGCCGTCCAGCTTTCCGACGAAGGAGATGTGCCCCATGGGGAAGGGCCAGTCCGCCGAGCCGAAGTAGAAGTCGTTGAGCGCGAGCGTCTTCTGGAAGATCGTGGGGTTCGGACACTTCGACACGGCCATGAGGACGGAGTTGATGTGCCCCATGTAGTGCCGGCCCACGGCGTCGGAGGAGTTCGCGAGGCCGTTCGGGTGCTTGTCGTTCGCGGAGCGCAGGAGGAGCGCGGCCGAGTTGATGGCGCCCGCCGACACGACCACGACCGTTGCGGTGTACCGCTCGATCGACCCGTTCCTCTCCACGACGACGCCCGTGACCTCGCGCCCCGACGGCGACGTCTCGAGCTTCGTCACCCGGGCGCCCGTGAGGAGCGTGACGTTCTCGTGGGCGAGCGCGGGCACGACGCCGCACGTCTCGGCATCGGCCTTCGCCCCGACGAGGCACGGGAAGCCGTCGCACGTCGCGCAGCGGATGCACGCGCTCTTGCGGGGGCTCTTCTCGTCGAGCTGGATGCCGAGCGGCACGTGGAACGGTTTTGCACCCTGGCGGGCGAAGTCCTCGGCGAGCTTCTGGATGCGCGGCTCGTGGCTGACCGCCGGGTGCGGGAACGGACCGCTCGACCAGGGCTCCGTGGGATCCTCGCCGCGAGCCCCGTGCACGTGGTACATCGTCTCGGCCCTCAGGTAGTAGGGCTCGAGGTCGGCGTACGCGATCGGCCACGCGGGCGACACGCCGCCGTGGTGCTTCACCTCGCCGAAGTCCTCTTCGCGAAGGCGGAACAGCGCGGCGCCGTAGAACTTCGTGTTCCCGCCCACCCAGTAGTTCGTGTGGGGGTGAAGATCCTTGCCGTCCTTGTCCTTCCAGACCTCTTTCGTGCCGTAACGTCCGTCGACGTTCACCGAGCGCGAATCCCAGTTCTCCTTCTCGCGCGGGACGTACTCCCCGCGCTCGAGAACGAGGATCTTCCGGCCTGTGGGTGCCAGGGCGCGCAGCAGCGTGCCGCCACCTGCACCGGTTCCGATGATGATCACGTCGTACACGGGGCCCTCCTGGTTGCGGTGAGGTTCGATGCCGTAAAGGGACTGTGGTTTCAGTGCCTGCCGCCACAGACGAAGTGGCAGTCCCCATCGCCGTGGTTCAGCTTCGCGCAGTGGACCGCCCGCGCCGGCAGGAGGCGCGCGTGCGCCTCGGCGGCGAGGAGCATCCCCAGGACGGGCGCGACCACGTACAGCGGCAGGAAACGGAACCGCCTCGTGAACGCCGCGGAGCCGAACGTGCGGGCGGGGTTGAGGCTCATGCCCGACAGCGGCGCGAGGAGCGCGATGTACAAGGCCACGAGGGCGCCCGCGAAAAGCCCCGTGTACCGCGCCAGAGCGTGGTCGTTCGAG
>JAEUQS010000504.1 GCA_016789625.1 Acidobacteriota bacterium
CCCTCGAGAACGCATTCCACCTCCACGGTGGGGTTGCCCCGGCTGTCCAGGATTTCGCGCGCGTGGATCTCGTCGATTGCGTACATCGAGGTTCCTTTCAGCTTCCCAGAACGTAGGTCTTGGCCGCCGCGAGGAGGCGGGCGGTTTCGCTCTCGTCCTCGCTCTCGGCGTAGATGCGCACCACGGGCTCGGTGCCCGAGGGGCGGAAGAGGATCCAGCGGCCGTGCCCGAGGAGGAGCTTCTGCCCGTCCATGCGGTCGATGCTCTCGACGACGAGGCCCGCGAATTCGCGCGGGTCCTCGGCGAGGCGGGACTTGAGCGTGGCGGCCAGCTCCGGCGTCAGGTGAGCGTCGGCGCGGGCGGGGGCCACGGAGCCCACGCGCGCGAAGAGCCGGTTGAGCTGCTCCTTGAGCGTGAGGCCCGTTTTGGCGACCAGCTCCGCGAGCAGCAGGCCCGCGAGGAGGCCGTCCTTCTCGGGCACGTGTCCCAGCATCGTGAAGCCCGCGCTCTCCTCGCCGCCCATGACGATCTTCCCCGCGAGGAGGAGCTCGCCGATGTACTTGAAGCCCACGGGCGTCGCGAGGACCTCGGCCTTGTGGAACTTCGCGACGGCGTCGAGCCCGTGCGTCGTGGCGACCGACCGCGCGACGGCCAGGCCCTTCTCCGCGTGCTTCCCGAGGAGCGAGTCGGCGAGGAGCATGAGGCAGAGGTTGGGGTTCACGTACGTGCCATCGGAATCGAGGACGCCGAAGCGGTCCGCGTCGCCGTCGGTCGCGAGGCCGATGTGCCTCCCTTCGGAGACGACGAGCTTGCCCAGCTCCACGAGGTTCACGGCGTCGCACTGCGGCGAGAGGCCGCCGAAGTACGGGTCGCGGTGGCCGTGGAGCGTCACGCAGTCGACGCCCGCCCGCTTGAGGAACTCGTCGAGGTAGCCCCGCGACGTGCCGTAGCGCGGGTCGATCGCGATGCGGAGGCCCGCCTTGCCGATGGCGGCTCCGTCCACCTTGGTCGCGAGGTCCGCGAGGTAGGGCTCGAGGGGGTCGATCGTCTCGAGCGGGACGGCCGGGGCGGCGAGCGCGTCGGCGTCGGTCGTCTTCGCGATCTCGGCCTCGATGGCCTTCGTCACGGCCGGGAGGGCGGGCGCGCCGTCGGGCGTCGAGAACTTGATGCCGTTGTATTCGGGCGGGTTGTGCGACGCGGTGAAGTTGATTCCGCCCGCCGTCTGGCGGCGGCGGATCTCGAACGAGACGACGGGCGTCGGCACGTCGCGGCTCGCGAGGAGCGGCGTGACGCCCTCGCGGGCCAGGACCCGCGCGGCCTCGAGCACGAAGCGCTCGTTCAGGAAGCGCGTGTCCGAGGCGACCAGAACGCCGGCAGAGGAGCCTCCGTCGGCCGCCACGACGCGTCCGATCGCGGTCACCACCCGGCGGGCGGCGTCGAAGGTGAACTCCTCACCGAGGACGGCTCTCCAGCCGGACGTTCCGAATCGAATCATCGAGGTTTCTCCTGCTTCGCGCGCGCGGGACTGGGCCAGCGTAGGATTTTACGGTGCTTACCGTGAAGCGTCTCTCCGTTCTCGTGTGGGTGGGCTCGTTCGCCCTTTCCGCCCTTTCCGCGAATGCGGCTCCGCCGATTCTGCGCTTTGGACCCGAACGGCCGGGCGCCGGTTACACCGAGAAGTTTCCCGAAGCCAAGGCGAAGCTGTTCGCACGCATCAACAAGGATCGGGCGGCTCTCGGCCTTACACCCCTCGAGTACGACCTCCTCGGCGCCCGCGTGGGCGACGACTTCTGTCTCGAGAGCGCCCAGCGCGGCTTCACCGGGCACTTCGACCCCGAGGGCCGCGCGCCGTACCGCCGCTGGACCGACGCGGGCGGCTTCGACTGGCACATGCAGAACGTGGGCGCGATCTCTCGGGTGGGCGGCCGCATCGAGGAGCCCATCGAAAAGCTCCTCTTCGCGATCCACGACGAGATGATGGCCGAGCGGCCGCCGCGGGACGGGCATCGGCGCGCGATTCTGGATCCCGAGGCGACTCACGTGGGAATCGGCGCGGCCGTGTTCGATGGCGAGTTCCGCATGTCGCAGGAGTTCTCGCGCCGCGCCGTCACCTGGATCGAGCTGCCCACCGGTCCCCTCAAGGCGGGCAAGCTGGCCCGCCTCGCGGCGCGCGTGCCGCCGCCCCTCATCGTCGGCAGCGTGGACATCTCCTTCGAGCCGCGGGAGAAGACGAAGAGCTTCCGCGAGCTTTCGCGCCGGAAGCAGTACGGCCTGCCCCAGCCCTTCCACACCCAGCGCCCGAGGGCCCGCGAGGGCACCGTGTGGGCCGACGGCCGCATCGGCGACTTCGACCTCGACCCCTCGGGTCGCTTCGAGCTGGCGTTCCCGCTCTCGAAGGGGCCGGGGACGTACTACGCCGTCGTCTACGTCGGCACGGGGCCGGGACCGTCCACTCCCGCGACCGTCGCCGCGTTCGTGGCGGAATAGAGGGACCGGATGCGGCACCTCCTGGTCGCGAGCGCGAACGAAACGCTGCTCGAGGAGCTGCGCGCCGCCGCGCCGCCCTCGGTGACGCTCCTTTCCGAGCCGGGTGACGTGGACGCCGTGCTCGAGCGGCTCTCGCGCTCCTCGCGCATGGACGCCGTGCTGACCGACGTGGAGGCCGTGGTGCTCGCGGTGAGGGCCGAGATTCCCGGCGACTTCCCGGTCGTGCTGGCCCGTCCCGGGGTCTCGGCCGGGGAGCTGCTCGAAGAAATCGATCGGTTCCTCGGAGACGGTTAACCTCCGCACGTATGGCAGCTTTCGAGAAGCCCGCAGTGACGCGCGTCACGGTTCTGGAACCCATCGCCCGCAGGTGGAGCCCGCGGGCCTTCGGTAAGGGCGCGCCCACGCGGGAAGACCTTCTCGGGCTCTTCGAAGCGGCTCGCTGGACGGCCTCCTCGGGCAACTTCCAGCCGTGGCGCTTCGTCGCCCTGCGGAAGAAGGAAGACGCGGACGCGTTCCAGAAGCTCTTCGCGTGTCTCAACGCCGCGAACCAGCGCTGGGTGGCGCAGGCCCCGGTGCTGCTCCTCACCGCCGCACGCACGACCGTGGAGACGACGGGCAAGCCGAACCGCTGGGCCTGGTACGACGTGGGGCAGGCCGCGTCGGCGCTCGCGATCGAGGCGACCGCGCGCGGCCTCGTGGTTCATCCGATGGCGGGCTTCGACGGCGCCAAGGCGCGCGAGACGCTGGGCATCCCGGCCGAATTCGAGCCCGTCACGATGATCGCGATCGGGCGCCCGGGGCATCCCGATCTCCTGCCGCCCGATCTCGCCGAGCGCGAGCGCCAGGAGCGCAAGCGCAAGCAGCTCGAGGAGATCGTGTTCGGCGCGTGGGACACGGCCGCGCCGTTCCTCTCGTGACGGCATGACGCCCATGACGTTCACGGCGGAGGAGAGCGCCCGGCTCGCGCCGCACTTCACGAGCCTCGACACGGACGTCTTCGGGCTGCGGCTCCCGCAGGAAGTGTCCGGCGCGCTCTTCTCGCGCTACAGCCGCACGGCGAAGAGCCTGCGCCGCGTGTTCCTCGACGAGTTCCTGGGAGACGAGGGGATCCCGAAGGGATCCCTTAGCGGTCCTACCGGACCGCCGGGCCTCCCGATCGCCGCCAGGGAGGATTCGGGCGACGACGCGGGCGACGAAGCGGTGACCAAGGCGCGCGCGTTCTACGACCGGGTGCTCGTGGGCTACGGCGACGACAGCGTCGCGCAGCTCGGCGGCGCGCACGTCGCGGTGGAGCGCGTGTCGAACGTCGCGGCGAAGATGCTCGAGGACGGCCGCGTGGGCATGGCCTACCTCGAGAAGTCCACGCGCTACGTGCGCTTCGACCAGAAGGACGACTCGGGCTCGTGGCTCTTCCACCGCGAGGAGAAGCTCATGGCCTCGCGGCATCGCGAGACGTTCCTGGGGCTCATGGAGGCGCTCTTCACGGCGTATTCCTCGTGGATCGATCCGGTGGAGGCGCACGTCGCGCGGAGCCTGCCCATCGAGATGGTCGAGGTGCGGCATCCCGTGTCCGGCGAGCCGCTCGCGTGGAGCGAGGTCGTGAAGAACGACCTGCTCCGGAAGCAGGCGGAACGGGCCTACCGGGCCACGCTGAGAGCGCACGCCTGCGACGTCGTGCGCGGCCTCCTGCCCGGCGCGACGCTCACGAACCTGGGGATCTTCGGCTCGGGGCAGGCCTACGAGCACCTCCTCAACAAGCTCCACGCTCAGGAGCTGGCCGAAGGGCAGGCGCTCGCCCTGTCGTTACGCCGGGAGCTGGACCTCCTGATCCCGTCGTTCGTGAAGCGCGCGGGGCGAAGGGCCTCGCTCGTCGCCCGGGACGCTGCGGCGCGAGACCTCGCGGTGCGCTGGGCCGGCGGCTCACCGCCCGCGGTGGAAAGCCGCGAGGTGACTCTCGTGGATCACGACGCGGGAGCGGAGGAGCGCATCCTCGCGGCGTCGCTGTATCCCCACACGAGCCTCCCGATGCAGGCGCTCCGCGAGCTGGTGCGGGGGAAGAGCCCGGAGGACCGCGCGGAGGCGCTCACGTCCCTCGTGGCGGTGCGCGAGACGCGGCGCGACAAGCTGGCCCGCGCGTTCGAGAACGTGAGCTACACGTTCGACCTCCTCGTGAACTTCGGCATCTACCGCGATCTCCAGAGGCACCGCGTGCTCACGCAGGAGCGGCAGCTCTTCACCTGCGAGCACGGCTGGGATACGCCGCCCGAGATCAAGGAGTGCGGCCTCTCGAGCCACTGGCTCTCGCTCCTCGGCCGCGCGGCCGACGCGCACGCCACGGTGGCGAAGGAAATGCCGCTCGAAGCGCAGTACCTCGTGCCGTTCGCGGCGCGCGTGCGCTGGTACGTGACGCTGAACCTGCGTGAGGCGGTGCACCTCGTGGAGCTGCGTTCGATGCCGCAGGGCCACCCGGACTACCGCCGCGTGGTGCAGACGATGTGGAGCGAGATCGAGCGCGTCCACCCGGCGCTCGCGGGCGTCGCCCGCTTCCTCAACCGCGACACGTACCGGCTCGGGCGCCTGCAGTCGGAGCTCCGCTCGGAGCACAAGCGCGCGGCCTGGGGATCGATGGAGTAGACGGCAGGATCACAATAGCCAGGTCATGCCGGTTCGCGACGAGTTCCGCCTCTACCTCCTGGACCAGATGCGCGAGGCGCACGGCGGGGTCACGAGCCGCCGGATGTTCGGAGGGCTCGGCCTCTACGCCGACGGGCTCTTCTTCGGCGTCGTGGACGACGACGTCCTCTACCTGAAGGTGGACCCCGCGAACCCGTCCGACGCCGAGCGCCGCGCCCAGCCGGCTTTCGCGCCGATGGGCGCTCCCATGAGCTATCACCTGGTTCCTGGCGAGGTCCTCGACGACACGGCGAGGCTGCGCGACTGGGTGGCGCAGGCCCTCGCGGCCGCCGCCCACGCGGGACGGCGCAAGGCCGCGCGCCCGGCCGCCCCGGCGCGGCGGACGCCCGCCGCGCGGCGGGCTCCCAAGTCGCCCGCCCCGGCTCCGCGCCGCAGAACCCCGCGGCCTTGAAGCCCATCTACCTCGACCACAACGCGACGACTCCCGTCGACCCGCGGGTGCTGGAGGCCATGCTGCCGTTCTTCACGGAAGACTTCGGCAACGCGGCGTCCCGGTCGCACGTCTTCGGCTGGAAGGCCGAGGCCGCCGTCACCGCGGCCCGGGAGACCGTTGCCGCGGCGCTGGGCGCCAACGCGAACGAGATCGTCTTCACGTCGGGCGCCACGGAGTCGATCAACCTCGCGCTCCTCGGCGCGGCCCGGGCGCGGCGCTCGCGGGGAACGCACGTCGTCACGGCGGCCACCGAGCACAAGGCCGGGCTCGACACGTGCCGCGCGCTCGAGTCCGAGGGCTTCCGCGTGACGGTGCTCGCGCCGGACTCCGAGGGCCGGGTTTCCGCGGCGTCCGTCGAGGCGGCGCTCGAGCCCGATACGACGCTCGTCTCGGTGATGGCCGCGAACAATGAAGTGGGGGCGCTGAACCCGATATCGGATATCGCCGGCCTCACGAAGGCCCGCGGCATCCTCTTCCACACCGACGCCGCCCAGGCCTTCGGAAAGCTCCCGCTCGACGTCCACGCCTGGGGCATCGACCTCCTCTCGATCTCGGGGCACAAGCTCTACGGACCCAAAGGCGTCGGCGCGCTCTTCGTGAGGGCGCAGAACCCGCGGGTGCGCCTCCTGCCTCTCCAGCACGGCGGCGGGCACGAGCGGGGGATGCGCTCCGGCACGCTGGACGTGCCCGGCATCGTCGGCCTCGGGGCCGCAACGCGGATCGCGCTCGCCGAAAGAAGCGCCGAGACGGCGCGGCTCACCGCCCTGAGGGACCGCCTCCTCGAAGGTCTGCGCGCGGGCATCCCGGACCTCTTCGTGAACGGCCCCCTCGAAGACCGGCTGCCCGGAAACCTCAACGTCGGATTCCCCGGCACGCCCGCCGACGACGTCATGGCGCACATGCGCGACGTGGCCGTCTCCACGGGCTCGGCGTGCAGCTCGAACGAGCCCGAGCCGAGCCACGTGCTCCTCGCGATGGGCCGTTCCGCCGAGGAGGCGAAGGCGTCCCTGCGCTTCGGTCTGGGCCGTTTCACCACCCCCGAGGAGATCGAGCGGGCGACCGCTTCCGTGATCCGTGCGGTGGATTCGGTGCGTACCCTTCGAAAAGAGGTGGGCCTCGGCCCTTAGAATCGGGGGACCGTGAAAGCGTTTCGTCTCGCGAGCTTCGGCGCCGCGCTGGCCCTCGTGGCGGCCGCGGGCTTTCTTCCCGCCGTCCAGAGCCCACCCGTCGCGGCGCCGACGCCGACAGCCCGGCCCGTTCCCACGGCCACCCCCACACCGCTGCCGGGAGAGATCCAGGTGAAGGTGACGGTCACGGCGCCCGACAGGAAGGTCGTTCCCGGCGCGATGGCCGTCATCTGGATCCCGGGGTCGAAAGCCGCGAAGCCGGCGGCAAACCTGAAGATCTCCTCGAAGGACAAGCGCTTCGATCCGCGCATCACGGCCGTGCCGCAGGGCGCCACGGTGGACTTCCCGAATTACGACAAGATCTTCCACAACGCGTTCTCGCTCTCCGAGAAGGCGAAGTTCGACCTCGGGCTCTACCGCAACGGCGCCTCCAAGCCCGTCACGTTCTCTCAGCCCGGGCTCGTGAAGGTGTTCTGCAACATCCACCCGCAGATGGCCGCGCTCGTCCTCGTGGTGGACGGCGAGCTGTACGGCCTCGCGGGGCCCGACGGAACGGCCGTGCTCCAGAACCTCCGCCCGGGCCGGTACGCGGTCAAGGTGTGGGAGGAGAGGGGCGGCGAGTGGTCGGGCACGGCCGAGGTCGCCTCCGGCAAGGCCACGACCCTCACCGTCGCGCTCGACGGCTCGACCTTCAAGGAAGTCCCCCACAAGAACAAGTACGGCAAGGACTATCCGCCGCCGGACGATGATGAAAACCGATACTGATCCCACGCCCGACCCCCGCGCCGAAACCGACAACGCCCGCACGGTGATCGTGTCGAAGTCCTCCTCGGCGCCTTCGCTGCCGAGCCGGCTGGGGGCCGAGCCCGAGCCGAAACGAAAGGGGCCGGGCGTCGCGACGAAGTTCTTCGTGGCGTCGGCGCTCCTCGTGGGCGTCGCGCTGGGCGCGTCGATCACCGTCGCGACCGTGCGCTCGAACCAGATCGCCGAGGCGACGATCCGCGGGGATCTCGCGAAGGTGCCGGCGATGCTGCGCGTCTACCAGAACGATCTCGAGGCGCAGCTCCGGGCGACCGTGCACTCCATTGCCGTCGAGCCCGGCACGACCGCGCTCCTCGCCGAGGGCGTGGACCTTCCCACGCGGCACGAGTGGGCGGTGAAGAAGGCCGCGCTCATCGGCGCCAACACGGTGTTCCTCTTCGACAAGGAGGGCCGGCTCCTCGCGCGGAGCGACAAGACGGTGGAAGAGCTGGACCCCCTCGTGGGCCAGCCCTTCGGCGCGGTGAAGTGGGTGCGGGTGCCGATCGACACCTGGGCCGACGCCTCGGCCACCATCCGCGAGAAGGACCTGCTCGCCGCCGTCGCCTCGGCCTCCGTCGTGGCGGGCGAGAAGGCCATGAACGAGGCCCGGCTCGAGGGCGTCGTCGCGGCCTCGTTCGGGTACGACAAGGAGCGCGCCGACGCGCTCAAGGGCATCACGGGCGGGCAGGTGGGCTTCGCGATCAACACCGCGAAGAAGGACCAGCCTCCGGCTCTCGCGGTGACCACCGAGACGGCCGGATTCGGGGGCGCCGCGATCTTCGCGGGCGTTTCCGCGGCGCCGGGCGCGCTCGACACGCTGTTCAAGGAAGGCAAAGAGGTCGGGCCCGTCGACGTGCCGCTCGCGAGCGATCTGCGCATTGTGAAGGCCGTGCCGCTCAAGAACGCCGCGGGGGAGACGCTCGGCGCGTTCGCCGTCTCCCGCTCGCGCGACGAGGAGACGGCCGCGTTCCGTGAGATCCGCAACACGCTCCTCCTGGTGGGCGGCCTCGCGCTGCTCCTCGCGATTCCCGTGAGCTTCGCGCTCGGCCGCGGCATCGCGCGCCCCATCGAGGAGCTGGCCGCGGGGGCCCGTCAGATTCGCGAGGGCAACCTCGACGTCAAGCTGCCCGAGGCCGGCGGCGACGAGGTGGGTCTCCTCGCCCGCGCGTTCCGCGGCATGGTGAGCGAGCTCAAGGAGAAGCGCGAGCTCGAGCAGATGGTCGCCGAGATGGCGAAGCGTCCGCGGCCCGAGCTGTCCTCTTCCACCACAGCGACCACGACGGCGCTGCCCGAGGTCTCCTCAGCTCCCGGCGACGGGCCGCGCATCGGCGCGGTGTTCGCCGGCCGCTACGACATCGTGGGCACTCTCGGCAAGGGCGGCATGGGCGCCGTGTACCGGGCCATGGACCGCGAGCTGGACGACGACATCGCGCTGAAGGTGCTCATGCCCGAGGCGTTCGACGAAGGCACGCAGGCCACCGTGACGCTCAAGCAGGAGATCAAGCTGGCCCGCCGCATCACGCACCAGAACGTGGTGCGCACGCACGACCTCGGGGAGTACGGCGGCACCCGGTTCATCACCATGGAGTACGTCCCCGGCACGACTCTGCGCGAGGTGGTCGACCGGAAGAACCGGCTCGCGATCGCGCCCGGACTGCAGATCGCCAAGCAGCTCTGCCGCGGCCTCGGCGCGGTGCACGAGGCCGGAATCATCCACAGGGACATCAAGCCCCACAACATCATGGTGCTGCCCAACGGCGTCGTGAAGCTCATGGACTTCGGCATCGCCCGCAACACCGAGGGCGTCGACCCCACGACGCAGATGGGGCAGACGGTGGGCACGCCGTACTACATGAGCCCCGAGCAGGCCCGCGGGCAGAACCTGGATCCGCGGAGCGATCTCTACTCCGTGGGGGTCGTGCTGTACGAGCTGTTCACGGGCGAGCGGCCGTTCGAGGGGAAGGACCCGCAGGAAGTGATGATCAAGCACGTGTCGGTGGACGCGCGGCGCCCGTCGGCGCTGCGGCCCGACCTGCCGCCGCTCCTCGAGCGGATCATCCTGGCGTGTCTCTCGAAGGACCGCGAGAAGCGTCCGCCGACGGCGAACGATCTTTACGGCGCGCTCATGCGCGTCACGTAGACCCGAGATGCCGTTCGTCTTCCTCCTGGCCTGCGGCGCGCTCGTCGCGGCCATCGTCGCGCTGAACCGCGTCCGCGAGCTGGCGGACCGGCTCGCGCGGCTGGAGGAAGACAACGCGCGGCTCGTCTCGGAGCTGCGCCGCGCGAAGGTGGCTGAGGCTCCCGCGCCGCCGCCTCCACCCTTCGTCCCGCCGGCCGTCCCGGTCCCCGTTCCCGTCGCGCACGATCTCCCCCCGCGTATCGAGCGGGCGGAGCCTCCTGAGCAGCAGCAACCGTTGACCGCGGTGGAGGCCGCGCCGCCACCACCACCGCCGCCCCTGCCCGCTCCCGCTCCCGCCTCGCGCATCGACTGGGAAGGCTTCGTGGGTGTGAAGCTCTTCTCCTGGGCGGCCGGGCTCGCGCTCGCCGTCGCCGGGCTCACGTTCGCGAAGTACGCCGTGGACAGCGGGATGCTCGGACCCGGCCTCAGGTTCCTGCTCGGCCTCCTGGCCGGCGTCGGGCTCCTCGTCGTGTGCGAGCTGAAGGTCGCGCGGCGCTACGCGCCCACCGCGAACGCGCTCGACGCGGGCGGGCTCGTCATCCTGTTCGCCACGCTCTACGCCGGGTATGCCACCTGGAACCTCATCGGCCCGGTGACGGCGTTCTTCGGGCTCGCGGGCGTGACGGCGCTCGCCGTCTCGCTCTCCGTGCGCCGCGATTCGGTGTTCATCGCGCTCCTCGGCCTCTTCGGAGGCTTCCTCACGCCCGCGCTCCTCTCGACGGGCGCGGACCGCCCGCTGAGCCTGTTCTCGTACCTCCTCGTCCTGAACCTCGGGCTCGCGCACGTGGCGCACCGCAAGGGCTTCTCGCCGCTCGTCGTCCTGGCGCTCGTGTTCACCACGCTCTACCAGTGGGGCTGGGTCGCGAAGTTCCTCACGGTGGAGAAGCTCCCGCTCGCGCTCGTGATCTTCCTGATCTTCCCCGTGTCGGCGGTGATCTCCCTGACCCTCCGCGAGCGGAGCGGCGCCGAGGTGGCCCCGGCGGCGCGGAAGTCCGCCGCCGTGAGCGCGGCGCTGCCGGCCCTCTTCGCGTTCTTCGTGGCGGTGGTGCCGGACTACGGCGGCCAGTACACGCTCCTCTTCGGCTTCACCACCGTGCTCGCGATCGCGCTCTTCGCGGTGGCCTGGCGGCGCGGTCCGCATCTCCTCCATGTCGTGGGCGCGGCCTCCTCGGTGCTCGTCACGTGGGTGTGGCTCGTCGCATCGTTCCGAGCCACCGCTTATCCCGATATCGTGTTCTGGATCCTCGGGCTGGGCTGCGTGGCCGCGCTCGCGCCGCTCGTCGCGCACCGCGCGGGGCCGCCGCTCGGCGAGGACGGCGAGGCCGGAGCCTGGGCCGTGCCGTTCCTCGTCCTCTCGCTCCTCGTCGTGGTGGGCCGCGAGCCGGCCGGTCTCTCGACGGCTCTCGTCCTCTCGGTGGTTCTCGGGATGCTGGCCGCGGCCGAGGTCCACGTGCTCTCCCGGCGGCGCGCGCGCGCGTTCCTGCCGTTCACGTTCGTCTTCGCGGGCCTCGTGGCGACGGCCGGCGCTTACTTCGACCACACCACCTCGATCCGCTCCGTGCTGTTCGCCGTCCTCTTCGCGGGGCTGGGGTGGGCCTTCCACGAGACCGCCCGCCAGAGACACCTGCCTCGGGAGCCGTTCGTGGACGGCACGGTCGCCGCGCTTCTCCTCTCGCAGCTCGTCCTCCTCGTGGCCGCGGGCCGCGACGGGATGGTGCCCGCCACGATGACGATCTTTGCCCTGGGGATTTCCGTGGCGCTGCTCCACCTCGCATTCCGCGAGGAGCGCCCCTACGTCCCGATCGGCGCGATCCCGCTGGGGTTCCTGGGAGTCCTCGTGTTCTCGGCCCAGGCCGCGTACCCGGTCACGGTGCTGGCTGGTCTGCCGCTCGGCCTCTTCACGGTGTTCCTGGGCTCGGCCGCCGCGGTCGGGCTGCGAGGCCATCCCGCGCTCGGGCATCACGTCGCGGCCGTGTTCGCGAGCGTGCCGGCCTTCCTCCTCGTGCGGGAGGCCTTCCAGCACCACGGGCTCTCGGCCCTCGGCGGCCCGGCCGCGCTCCTCTTCGCCGCCGCGCTGGGTCTCGTGGCGTACGCGCTTTCCCGCGAGGAAGGGGGGCTCGAGTCTCCGCGCTTCGCGTGGGCGGCCGGGGGCTCGCTCTCGTGGCTCGTGGCGGCCGTGCCCATCGCGCTCGACAGAGAGGCCCTCACGATCACCTGGGCGCTCATGGCCGCCGCGCTCGCGTGGCTCTACGTGAAGGTCCGGCGTCGCGGGCTCCTCGTGTTCGTGCTCGGCCTTTCCGTCGCGGTCTTCCTGCGCCTCGGGGTCGTGCTCCTCGAGCCCTCGGCTCTGGCCATCGGGCCGGTGGGTCCGGGGCTCTTCAACGCGTATCTCTACACCTACCTCGTGTCCGCGGGCGCGCTCTTTCTCGCGGGGTGGCTGCTTCGCGAGGAGGCCGATCCGCTCCCGCCGTTCCGTCTGCCGATGCTGCTGCCCGGCCTGGGTGCCGTGCTTCTCTTCGTGCTCGTGAACGTGGAGATCGCGCACACGTTCTCGAGCGGCGGAGCGTTGCGGTTCCGGTTCGCGAGCGAGAACCTGGGCGAGGGGCTCGCCTACACGCTCGGCTGGGCCGTGTTCGCGATCGCGCTCCTCGTGGCGGGAATCGCGCGCGACCTCCGGCCCGTGCGCGTCGCGGCCGTCGTGCTCCTCTCGGTCACGCTCCTGAAGGGCTTCCTCATGGACCTCGGGCGCCTCGGCGGGCTCTACCGCGTGGCCGCGTTCGTGGGGCTGGCGTTCTCGGCCGCGGCCGTCGCGGTGCTGCTCCAGCGGTTCGTGCTGAAGCGGAACGAGGAGAAACCGGAGTCCTAGCGAGCCCCGGGCTCGACGAGGAGACCCTTGGACGCCAATTCCTGCGCAACGTCCCTGCGGACGAGGACATCGAAGTACTTGCCGCAGACGGGCAGGCTCGCCGCGGCATAAAGACGGCGGATGGCCTCGGCGTCAGCTGCCTCCGGCGCATAGCCGATGTGGCGGCTCCAGACGGCTTCGTCGGTGAGGGCCCGTTCGATGCCGGCGTCCGCGAGGGGCGTTTCGTGGAGCTCGGTGCGATAGCCGAAGATCCAGATGGGTGCGGCCTCGCGGACCCCGTGCGCGTGACGGTACTTGCCCCAGCGGACGGGCCCCGGCCACGGTTCGTGGGCGATGGCGCGGTCGTTGAGACCCTGGAGGTCGACGACGCGGAGCCCGTCCGCGAAGTACTTGAGCTTCTGGTAGTCGCTCTGGGCGACGGTGCCCGTGCCGAGGAGAGCCTCGAGGGAGCGCGCGATCTGCCGATCGCATTCGAAGTGCTCGTGGCGCACGGGCCAGGTGTCGCGTATCAGCGCCCGGCGTGCCTCCGCCTCGCGGAGCGACACCTCGATCGGACCCGCCAGCACGAGCATCGCCACGGACAGCGCGACTCCCCGAGCGAGGCCCGTGGTGTCGGCCAGCGCGAACGTGAGCGCCACGAACGCGAGGCTCAGGGAGCCGGCGAGGAAGCGCCCGCCGCCGTAGGAGTCCCCTCCCGCGAGAACGATCAGGCCCAGCGACGAGACGGCCAGAGAAGAGAGGAGCGCGAAGCGACGCCGCGCAAACGGGCTGAACCAGCCCGGGGCGAGCGCGAGAGCGGGGAGCAGCGCGAGGAGAGGCAGGAACCGAGAGCCCGGCGGCCCCTCCCGAACGTACGTCAGCACGTACGAAAGCCCGTCGCGCGCTTCGAGCAGACGCGACGTCGAGGACTTCGCGAAGTACGTGTTCGGCACGAACTCTCCGAACACGACGAACCTGAGAGCGAAGAGGAGGGCGACGGCGCCGCCCGCGAGGAGCGCTCCCCGGAGCGCGGCCTGCCGTCCGGAGGGTCTCAGTGCGGGAACAGCCAGGAGCCCCGCGGCGAGGGGCAGTCCCTCAGGGCGGGCCATCGCGGCGAGGACGGCGAGGGCCGCGAGGACCCAGGGCCGCGGCGCTTCGGCGAGGCCTCCGTAAGCCGCCAGGGCCGTCAGCGTGAACGCGACGAGCGGAGCCTCCAGGAGAAACGACGCCCCCTCCGCGAGCGCCGGGCTCGTGGCGGCAAGCAGGCCCGCCGCGAGAGCGGCGAGGAAGCGGGTGGCGAAGGGCCGGCCTTTGGCTGCAAGCACCGCGGTGGCGGCCGCGAGGAGCGGAAGGGCCGCGTGGAGGGCGACGTTGAGCCGGAACGTCGCGCGGATGGGGTCCGCGGGGCTCGCGATCAGCGCGAACGCCTTCACGAGGAGGTCGAGCGGGCTCGTGAACCCCTCCACGGGGCCGTCACCCGCGTTCCAGGAGAGCGAGAGGTCGCTCAGGAGATGGCGTGCGTACACGAGCACGATGAACGCATCGTCGAGGTTCGCGGGGCGAGCCCCCGCGAACGAGAGCACGGAAACCGAAACCAAAACCGTGGCGAGGGAGAGCCACGCGGCGAGGGGGGCGGCGCGGCGCGCCCACGGCCGGAAACGGCCGTCCAACGATGCTACCTGCTGGCGGGAGCCGGGGCCTGCGCGGACGCCGTGGCCGAGCGGGCTTCCTGGTACAAGGAAAGTCCCGCGAGGGCGAGGAACAGCAAGACGACGGCGAGTCGAAGGCGACGCATCAGGCGGTGATTGCTCGGTTCAGCCAAGGGAGATTACACGTATCGGTCCGGGCGGCCAAGTCGCGCTCACGAGCCTTCTCCGGGGGTGTCGTCGTAAAGGGCCAGGAAGCTCTCGACCATGCGCTCCTCGGTGAAGAGCCGGGCGGCGCGATCCCGCGCGGCGCGTCCGAGCCTCAGCGCGAGCTCGCGGTCGCCCAGAACCGAGCGGAGGGCTTCGGCGAGCGCCTCGACGTCGCCGGGGGAAACGAGGAGCCCCGATTCCCCGTTCACGATGAGCTCCCGGGGGCCGCCGTGATCGGTCGCGATCACGGGCCGTCCGAAGGCCATGGCCTCGAGGAGCACGAGACCGAACGGCTCGGGCCGTACCGACGGGCCCACGACGACGGTCGCCTGCGCGAGGAGCGCGGCGGGGTTCTCGGTGAACGGCAGAATCGTGACGCGCCCGGCGATGCCCAGAGACCGGGCCGTATCGAGGAGCTCCTCCCGCATCGCCGCGCCCCCGTCGAATTCGCCGCCCGAGAAGACGAGCTTCGCCGACGGGAACTCGGGGGCGACCCGCGCGAACGCTTGGAGGAGGACGTCGGGACCCTTCCAGCGTGTGAGGCGCCCGGCGTAGAGAACGGTGGGGGGACCCGAGGGGCTGATCGCCGCGGCCTCCGGGAGCGCGAGCCCGTTGTGGACGATGACCGACTCGGCGCCTCCCAGCGCGTCGCCCGCTGCCGACGAGACGACGGCGATGCGGCTGGCGAGGAGCCGCACGAGGGCGCCCATCACGAAGCGCCCCGCGCGATCGGGCAGGATCTCGTGAACGTGCCACACCACGGGCCGTCCCGCGAGCCTCGCGCCGAGCGCCGCGGGGAACACCGCGACCGTGTTCACGTGGACGAGGTCGATGTTCTCCTTGCGCACGAGCCGCGCGATGGCGACGGTGGAGACGGCGGAGTCGCGCAGGAAACGCGCGAACCGCAGCGGGCTCGTGAGGACGTTCCGGCGGAGGACGCCGATGCGGAGCCGCTCCACGGGAACGCCCTGTGCCTCGAGCCGGCGCGAGAGCCGGCCTTCGTAGAGCACGTCGTTGGAGAGCAGCACCACGGGCGCGACGCGTTCGCGGGGGAGCCGCGATACGAGGCCGAGGAGCACGCGGTCCGAGCCGTACAGCTCGTCTGAGGGATGCGCGAACAGGATGCGGCGGGGGAGGCGGGGGGGCCGGGCCGGAACCGGGAGCGGAAGAGCCGCCAGCGCGAGGCCGAACGGCACCCAGAACGAGGCGAGCCAGCTCGTCTCCGTGGCCTGCGCCGCGACGATCAGTGTCGCGAGAACGGCCAGCCGCTCGAGGGCCCGCCGCCGCGCCTCGCGGCCGCCTTCGGCGGTCCTCCGCGCCGTGACGACGAGGGCGCAGCCGACGAACGCGAAGAACGCGGCCAGGCCCAGGAGGCCCGTGTCGGCGAGGAGGTGGATCTCGAGGTTGCCGGCCCAGGCCATCTCGCGATTCTCCATGCCCGGCCCCCGCTCCATCGCGCCGTGGCCTTTCCCGATCGCGGGCGCCTCGCGAAAGATCGCGAGCGCGTGGCGGTACGTGCCGAGGCGGATGCGCACGTTGGGGTCGTCTTCGAGCGTCGTCGAGCGGGTGAGCGTGAGCGCCTTGGCGACGAGCCCCGTGCGCGCGCCGCGCGCGGCCGAGGCGTCCACCGCGAGCGCCAGCGAGAGCACGAGGCCCGCGCCGAGGCAGCCCGCCGCCGCGAGCCGCAGCGTCCGGAGCTGGCGCTCCCGCGGCGCGAGCGAGGCGTCGACGAGGAGCGCGAGAAGGAGCACGACGGGAAACGTCACCCACGCGGCGCGGGTCACGCTCGCGAGGAGCGCGAGCACGTTGACGGCCGCGAGCGCTCCGGCGAGGAGTCGCCGGCCGGGAGGGAGCGCCGTGTCGAGCGCGCGCAGCACCAGTGGCACGGCCACCGCAGCGGCCAGGGCGCCCAGGATGTTGGGCTCGAGGATGGTCCCCTGCGCCGCGACGTAGCCGAGGCGCGGGCTGTCGACGATGCCGAACGCCGTGCCGAAGAGCCGGTGAGAAAGGAGCGCGGCGAGGCCCACAGCCGAGGCGAGCGTGCCGAACGCGAGGTACCCGTCCCACGCGCGCTCGGCCGACGGGCCGCGCACGAGCATGGGCAGGAGCACCACGGGCAGTGCCGTCGCGATGAGACGCACGGCGTGAACGAGCGCGCGGGACGTCTCGGCTTCGCCGAGCGCGCCGGCGACGCCCGTCGCGAGCCACAGCAGCACGAAGAGCACGGCCCGGGGCGCGCGGTGCGCGGGTCGCACGAGCACGAAGAGGAGCACCAGCGGCCCGGCGATCTGCTCGGGACGCACGCTGAGCGGCCCCAGCGGAACCGCGATTCCCGAGAGGAACGACGCGGCCACGAGGAGGCCCGCGAGAAGGGCGCTCACGCGGCCCTCCAGAGCCTCGGGGGGAGCGCGAGAAGGAAGGCGGCGGTTCCCGCGGTCCCGGCGACGAGGGTCAGGAGGAGCGGACCCGGGAGGAGCCCCGCGCTCACTGCCGCGGCGGCGGCGCCGAGGGCGAGGAGCGTCGCGAAGAGGCGGCGCGGGGCGCGGGCGAAGACCCCGAGCCCGTTCTCGCTCCGCGCGAGGGCCACCGTGAGGAGGAACGCCGCCGTGCCCCACGACAGGTTGCGGGCGAACGCGAGACCTTCGATGCCGCGCGGCGCGAGGACCGGAGCCGCCACGAGGTAGACGGCGAGGCCCGCGCCCTGCGCGAGGACGACGGGGGCGAGGCGCGAGCCCGTGACGAGGAGCTTCGTGGTCGTCTCGATGAGGCCGATGAAGAGCACGGAGGGCGCGAGGAGGACCACGAGGGACGCGAGGCTCGCGACGGCGGCCGCGTCGAACCGGCCCCGCCCGAACGCCAGCGCGACGGCCGGCCCCGCCGCCCCCGCGGCGAGCGCGCTCGAGAGGAGCAGCAGGTTGACGATCGCGCGGAGGAGCGTCGCGGCCTCCTCGGGCTTCTCGCCCGCGGTGCGTGCCGCGGCGAGGCGGGGCAGCGCCACGGTGGCGAGGGGCGCGGCCACGAGGCGCATGGGCAGGTGGATGAGCTTCGACGCGAACCCCAGGAGCGCCACCGCGCCCACGCCCGCCGCCGACGCGAACGGCCGCTCGGCGAGGTCCACGGTGGCGGAGAGCACGAGGGCGAGGGTGAGGAGGGCCGTGGCCCGGGACGGCGGACGGGGCTCGGTGGCCGCGGCGAACCCCAGGAGGCCCGCCCGCAGCACGAACGGCAGCACCACGAGGAGCTGCAGCGCGCTGGCCACGAGGAGCGAGAGCGTCGCGGCGTGGATGCCGAGGCGCGGGGTGAGGGCCAGGAGGAGCAGCACCGAGAGGCCGTTCGCGGCGAGGATCGCGAAGGCGGGAATGCGGTACAGGCCCGCGGCCGTGGCCCCGGCCGAGAGAACGAGCGCGAGCGAGGAGAAGAGCCCGTAGGCCGCGAGCTCGGCGAGGAGCCGGGCCGTCAGCGCGATCGCGTCCGAGGGGAAGCCCGGAACGAGGAGCCGCGCGATGGGCCTGGCGAGGAGGGCCACTGCCGCCACGAGCACCCCGCCGGCCGCTGCCGTGCGGAGGAGCGTTCCGCTGAAGAGCGCCCGGGCGTCGCGGTCTCGGCCGGCGGTAAGGTGCGCCGCGAGCCCGGCCACGAGCGGGGGCACGAGGGCTCCGCCGACGAGGAAGTACGCCACGACGAACGGCAGCGCGAACGCGGCATAGAACGCATCGGCTTCGCGAGAGGCCCCGAAGAGCGCGCCCATGGCGGCTTCCCGCGCGAAGCCGAGGACGGCCGCGACGGCCGACAGCGCGACGAGCGACACATAGAGCGCCCGGCGGCTCCCGGGTGCGTCGCCCGGAACGGGCGGAACCTTTCGAGCCGGAGCGGTCACGCCGTTGCGCCGTTACGCCGCGCGCGCGAGGACGAAGAGGGCGCCGGCTCCGACGAGCGTGAGCGCGCCCGCGAGGGCGGCGAGCAGCGCGGGCGGACCCGTCTCGGCAACGGTGGGGCTGCCCGAGAGGGGGACGAGCTCGAAGGCCTTGGCGGCCATGTCGATCTCGGCGATGGCCGCGCGCTTCTCGAGCTCGATGGTCGCGGCCTGCACCGCGTCGAGCTCGTTCGAGGCGGCGGCGATGCGCGTCTCGAGGTCCACGAGCCTTTTCCCGAGGGCCTCGGCCTCGCGCGACGAGACGGCACGGGAGCGGGCCGCCTCCTGGGCCGCGGCGCGGGCGCCGGCCGCCCGGGCCTCGGACTCGAGCGCATCCTCGGCGGCTTTCGTGGAGAGCCGGTCGGGGCTCTCGCGAAGCCGCCTGGCGCGCGCCTCCTCGGTGACGGCGCGGGCCCGCGCCCGGCGCTCCTCGTCGGTCGCGGACGCGACGCCGTCGAGGAGCGCCCGGCGCTCGGCGTGGACGATCTCGACGTTGCTGGTGGAACGGGCCTCGCGGAGCAGCGCGCGGAGCTCGGTGGCTCGGGCCCGCGTTCTCTCGAGGGCGCCCGTGACGGTCGCGCGGCTCTCGGTCGCGAGGCGCGCGTTGAGGGCGCGGTTCTCGGTGACGGCCGCGGACACGAAGCAGGCCAGAAACGCGGAGGCCGCCTCGCCCGTCGGCGCGTTCACGGAGACCTCGATGACGCGCGTCTGCTCGGGGAGCCGCGCCCGTACGGCACCGGACATCGCTCTGTACTCGCCCGCATGACCGGGATCTGCAGCCGAGAGCGTCTCTGCGCAGCCTTCTCCCAGCGCGCGCGACATGAGGAACGTGGTGTACGAGCGGATGGGCGTGAGGTTGAAGTCGACGGACTGCGTGTGGGGCGAGAGGCGCGGCTCGGCCACGAGCACCGGTTGCGTGGCGCGCGCGCCGCGGGGCGCGAGCTTCGCGATGCCGAAGCCCAGCACCGCGCCGAAAACCGCGAGAACCGTGAGCAGGGGGAGGCTCCGGAGGAGGCTCTGGATGGGCGGAACGCCCTGCGGACCGCCATCGGCCGGGCCCTCGGCCGCCCGGGGACGGCGATCCTCCGCCCGAACCTCGTGGAGAGACATGGCGGCGAGTTTACGGGAGAGCGCACCCTAGAATGCGCGCTCCACCCGATGCGCGCGGCGCTCCTCGCGGCCCTGCTCCTCGCTTCGCCTGCGCAGGCCGCGGGCGAGACCGTCGCGCCCGGCGCGCTCGCGGTGTCCCGGGATCCGCTCGATCTCGGCCGGCTCGCGTTCCGCACGTTCTCCGACGAGGACGGCCTGCCCCAGAACGTCATCGAGGCGCTGGCCTTCGACGAGAAGGGCTACCTCTGGGTGGCCACGCAGGACGGCGCGGCGTCCTACGACGGCCGCGCGTGGACCGCTCTCGACATGCCCCGGCGCAACGTCTCGAACTGGATCTTCGATCTCGTGGCCGCGCGGGACGGCACCCTGTGGTTCGGCACCTACGCGGGCGGGCTCCATCACTACCGGAACGGCCTCTTCGATTCGTTCGGAATGCCCGAGGGCCTGCCTTCGAACCGGGTGCTGTGCCTCGCGGAGGGCCCCGGTGAGCCGGGGCGGACGGTGCTCTACGCAGGCACCGATGCGGGGTTGGCTGCCGTGGTGAAGGGCAAGGTCGTCCGCTTCCCCGAGGTGGGAGCACGGGCCGTCTACGCGCTCCGGGTCGAGGCGGACGGGACTGTCTTCGCGGGCGGCAAGGACGGGCTCTTCCGGAGGGACGGCGACGGTGCCTTCCGGAACATCGCCGCGGGCACGGCCATCGAAGGCAGGGTGCCCCGAACGCTCGCGCGCTCGAGCCTGCCCGGCGGTCCGCTCTACGTGGGCACCGAAACGGGCCTCTACCGCGTGACCGCCGCGAGTTCCTTCGAGAAGGTCGACGCCCCGCCCGCGCTCGCGAGCGCGCTCGTCTCGGACCTCGTGAGCGACGTGGACGAGGCCGGGGCCGAGACCCTCTGGGTGGGCACGGCGACCGGCCTTTTCCGCCGCACGCGCGGCGGCTGGACCTCGTTCGGCGTCCACTCGGGGCTGCCCAACCCGCAGATCAGGAGCCTCGCCGTCGTGCGCTCGAAGGGCGGCGGCACCACGCTCTGGGCCGGCACGTTCAGCGGGCTCGCGCGCCTCCGCTTCGGGGGCTTCACGGGCTTCGGCACCGAGCAC
>JAEUQS010000521.1 GCA_016789625.1 Acidobacteriota bacterium
AAGATCTCGAGCGTCCGCGCGATGGGATCGACGAGCCAGGCCCCGCTCACTCCGTGCTCCAGGTAGATCGGGAGCTTTCTGGCCCGGTCGTTCCGCCAGGAGCGCGGGGAGACGATCTCGCAGACCCAGTCGGGCGGAAGGGTGAAGAAGGGCTCGGCGGTGAAAGCCGGCATCCGCTCCCGCCGCCAGCCCGCGATATCGGGGACGAGGACGTGACGCCCGAGATGCAGCTCGGGCTCGTCCACGATCCACCAGCCGCCAGGACCTCCGCGCCCTTTGCCGAAAGGCGCCATCAGGTCTCCGCCGATGACCGAGGCCGTGAGCGCGTGCGGGGCGGCGGGCCGGGGCGACACGACGAGCTCGCCCTCGATGATCTCGCCCACGACGTTGTCGGGCAGGGCGATCAGGTCGTCGTAGGTCGCGAGGCGGGGAGCGGGGTCGGACGACATCGACTTCGAGCCTACACCGTGCGCGCGGCCGTGTCCCCTTTCCGCGACGCTGTGCTGGCCCGTACGTTGCACTCCTGCCAGCGGGACCGGCAGACAGCCGGACCCGGGCGCCAGGCAGGGCGTTGTTCCAAGAAAGGACGGTCGGCCATGAAACGTCACGTCGTTCGTATGCTGAGTGTGCTCAGTCTCCTTCTTCCCCTCACAGTCGCCCTTCCCCTGTCGGCGCGGGACGGGGGCGAGAATCTCGAAAGCGACATCCGCGCGTCGATCCTGAAGCTGCCCACGTACGGACCGTTCGAGGCCATCTCCTTCCAGGAGAACGGCGGTACCGTCACGCTGAGCGGCTCCGTGCTCTTCGGCGGCCTGAAGAAGCAGGCACAGGAGGCCGTGCAGGAGGTCCCCGGCGTCGTCGTCGTGGTGAACGACATCCAGGTGCTGCCGGCCTCGATCACGGACGACCGGCTCCGCCGCGCCGTGTTCAACCGCATCTACTCCGACGGCTTCCTCTCCCGCTACGGCTCCCCGGTCTCCTTCCGCACCCGCGGATTCGGCAGGTCGCGGTTCATGGAGGTCCAGCCCTTCGGGAAGTACGCGATCCACGTCGTCGTGAAGCACGGACGCGTCACGCTGTACGGCAACGTCGACCGCGCCGCCGACCGGATCAAGGCCGAGATGCTGGCCCGCGGGGTCTTCGGCGTCTTCTCGGTGGACAACCGCATCACCGTGCCTGGCCGGACCGCCTGACTCGCCTGCATCATGGCCGCCGCGGGCGGGACGACGCATCCTCCTTGCGGGAGACCGCACGAGCGCGTCGGCTCGCCCGGCTCCATGACTCCACAGGGAAACCGGCCCCCAGGCCCAGGAGGACTCCGATGAGACGCTCCACCCTTCTCTCCTTCATCCCCGCGCTGCTGCTCCTCTGGTGTGTGCCTGCGGTGGCCCAGCAGAAGGCGTCGCCGGCTCCTCTCAAGGGAACCGAGATCAAGGCCACGCCGCGCGGCTCGGGCGCCGAGATGTACGCGAACTACTGCGCCACCTGTCACGGAATGAAGGGCAAAGGGGACGGCCCGGCCGCGCCGGCGCTGAAGTCGGGCATCACCGACCTCAGCCAGCTCACCAAGAACAATGCTGGCAAGTTCCCGGCCGACCGCGTCACGAGCGTGCTCCGCTTCGGCTCCGAGGTCACCGCGCACGGCTCCTCCACGATGCCCACCTGGGGCCCTCTCCTCCGTTCGCTGAACACCTCCGAGGAGGCCGAGGTCCAGCTCCGCATCGCCAACATCGTGAAGCACATCGAGAGCCTGCAAACGAAGTAGCGCTCGCGGGGGCTCTGGGGTCCCGCCCTAGAATCGCCGGGTGAGCGCTCCCCTCCCGGCCGACGAGTCCACGCGGCTCAACGAGGAGCTGACGGCGCTCCTCGAGGTCACCGACAGCGCGCTCTCGACGCTGGATCTCGGCACGCTTCTCGCGGTGCTGCTCGAGCGCCTCGTCCGCGTGATGCGGGCCGACGCGGGAGCCATCCTCCTCGCCGAGGGCCAGGAGCTCGCGGTTCGGGCCATCGCCGGCTTCGGCGAGGTGAAGAGCAGCCTTCCCCGCATCCCCGCCGGGCAGGGTTTCGGGGGCCGGATCCTCGCGACCGGGCAACCGCTTCACATCGAGGACGCGCGGAAGGACCCGCGGATCCTCGGCACGTTCCTCGGCGACCACGGCATCTCGAGCATGCTCGGCGTTCCCCTTCGCACGAAGGACCGGCTCGTGGGCGTGCTGCACGTGGACTGGCGGGAGCCCCATCCCGAGAACGCGACGGATCTGCGCCTCCTGGAAACCGCCGCAGAGCGCTGCGCCACGGCCATCGTCAACGCGCAGCTCTTCGAGGAGCTCCGGGCGGCCAAGGCGATCGGTGAACGGGTGCGGGACCGCCTCGCGCTCGCACTCGTGGCCGCCGACCTCGGCGTGTGGGACTGGGACGTCCCCTCGGGCCGCGTCGTGTGGGACGAGACGAACGAGCGCATCTTCGGCCTCGCGCCCGGTACCTACGACGGAAGCTACGAGACGTTCGTGGCGCTCATCCACCCCGAGGACCTCGCCCACGTCCGGGCCTCCATCGGGGCGGCGATCGAGGGCGCGCCCTACGCGCCCTCGTTCCGCATCGTGCGGCCCGATGGCCAGGTTCGCTGGCTCGCCGTCCACGGCCGCTTCCAGCGCGCCCCCGACGGCCGGCCCCTTCGGCTCCTGGGTGTGACCGCCGACGTGACCGAAGAGAGGCTCCGGATCCAGGAGCGCGAGCTGCTCCTCGCGCGGGAGCGGGACGCCCGGCACGAGCTGAAGGCCACGAACGAGAGGCTGCGG
>JAEUQS010000398.1 GCA_016789625.1 Acidobacteriota bacterium
TGAGGAAGCGGTCCGAAGGCAGTCGGCGCCGGAAATTCCGGTGACCTCTTCGAGGGGCCGTACGGGCGCTGGACCTTTGCGATAAACTTTGGGCCGGCGCCCTCTATCGCAGGGCTCCGGGAGGAACACCGAAATGTCCGAGACCCTCGCCGCCGACGCCGCTCCCGCGACCGTCCTCAGCGTCCCCAAGGAAGATCCCTTCACGCTCCAGGTGACGGACGCTGCCGTCGCCAAGGTCAAGGACTTCGCCGCGAAGATGCCCGACGCCGCGGGCAAGGCGCTGCGCGTGTTCATCCAGGGTGGAGGCTGCTCCGGCTTCCAGTACGGCTTCACGTTCGACGACGAGAAGCCCAACGACTACGTCCTCCAGGTGAAGGACGTCCGTGTCGTCGTGGACCGCGCGAGCTCGGTGAAGCTCCACGGCGCGACGCTCAACTGGATCGAGGACTTCCGCGGCGCCGGCTTCTCGGTCGAGAACCCCAACGCCCAGTCGGGCTGCGGCTGCGGGAAGAGCTTCAGCTGAAGTCCGTCGTCCTCGGGCGCGAGGTCGCGGCGATCCAGATCCCGGCCGGAATCGCCGTCCTCCTTCCCAAGGGTGCCCAGGTCCAGGTCACGCAGGCCCTCGGCGGCTCGTTCACCATCGAGACGCACGGGGGCCTTTTCCGCGTGGCCGGCCGGGACGCCGACGCCCTGGGCCTCGACGTCCCCGATCTGGCCCCCGGCGGCTCGGCCCGGGACGTCTCCGAGGACGCCATCTGGGCGGCCCTCGCGACCTGCTACGACCCCGAGATCCCGGTGAACATCGTGGAGCTGGGCCTCATCTACGACCTGAGCGTCGCCAGGAGCCCCAAGGGCGCGCGCGTGGGCGTGAAGATGACGCTCACGGCCCAGGGCTGCGGCATGGGTCCCTCGATCGCGTCGGACGCGCAGTCGCGCATCGAGGCGCTCCCGGGAGTCGCGGAAGCGCGCGTCGACGTGGTGTGGGATCCGCCCTGGAACGCCGCGATGATGTCGCCCGAAGCCCAGCGCCGTCTCGGGATGTCCTGAACAGCGGCCTGCGGCTCCGCGCCTGCGGCGCTGCGCACCTGCGGCACGGGAGCTGCTAGGCTCTTTGGCGACGTGAATCGCACAGAAGAATCCGCCGAGGCTCTATCGCGGGCGCTGCGCGTTCTCCGGCATGCGCTCGCCGATCCCCTCTCGTCCGCATCGCTCCAGCTCGAGGTGGCGCGCCGGAAGGCCGTTTCCGAGGATCCCGCGGCCGTGACCCGAAGGCTCGAATCGGTACAGCGTGAGCTGGGCCGCGCGGCCGACCTCCTCGCAGCGATGTCGCGGCTGGCCGAGATCGTCACCGCTCCGAAGGCGGCGCTCGAGTCGGAGCTGGATTTCGGGCTGGGCGAGATCCGCCGCCTCGCCCGCGGCGCCTCGTCCGGCCCCGAGCCCATCGAGTGGACGGCCAACGGAAACGGAACGGGCGAGCGGCACCTCGTCGCCAAGCTGGATCGGCGCCTGGCCCTCGACCGGGGTTTCGACCTCGTCTCGCGGGAGCTCCCGGCCGAGGAAGCGACCGCGCTCTACGCGGCCCGCGCCGCCGCCGAGCAGCTCGGCTTCGTCCTCGCCGTCCACGAGGACGAAGGCTCGCTCCGGGCGTCGCTCACCCGCGCGGAGAAGCCCTCGTGAGGGTGCTCGTCGTCGAGGACGAGCCGGGCGCCCGCGGCGCGCTGGCCGAGCTCCTCGTCGAGCTGGGGCACGAGGCCCGCGTCGCCGGCACGGTCGCCGAGGCGATTCCGCAGCTCGCGGACTGCGACGCCTGCCTCACCGATCTGCAGCTCCCCGACGGCGAGGGCCTCGACGTCGTTCGCGCGGCCCGCGAGCTGCCGTCGCCGCGAGACGTCGTGGTCCTCACCGGACACGGCTCGGTGCGCACGGCCGTGGACGCCATGAAGGCCGGCGCGTTCGACTTCCTCATGAAGCCCCTCCGCGCGGCCCAGCTCGCGACCGTGCTGGAGCTCCTCGCCTCGAGCAAGGACGCCGAGGCGCACGCCTCCGCCCCGCTGGGCGCCGAATCCCGTCTCGGGCTCCTCGTGGGCTCCTCGCCCTCGATGAAAGAGGTCTTCCGCATCGTCTCGCGCATCGCGCGGTCGGACGCGCCCGTGATGATCACGGGCGAGAGCGGCACCGGCAAGGAGGTGACGGCCTCGAGCGTCCACCTCCTCTCGCGCCGCAGGGAGCGGGCGTTCGTGGGCGTGAACTGCGGGGCGCTCTCGCCGAACCTCGTGGAGAGCGAGCTCTTCGGTCACGAACGCGGCGCCTTCACCGGCGCGGACAAGCGCCGCGTAGGCTACTTCGAGCTGGCACGGGGCGGCACGCTCTTCCTCGACGAGGTCACCGAGATGGCGCCCGAGCTTCAGGTGAAGCTCCTTCGCGTCCTCGAGTCGCGCACGTTCCGGCGGGTGGGCGGGAACGACGAGCTGGACGTCGACGTGCGCCTCGTGGCGAGCTCGAACCGCGACCTCCACGAGGCGGTTCGCACCGGCGTCCTGAGGGAGGACCTCTACTACCGGCTCAACGTGCTGCCCATCGCGCTGCCGCCGCTCCGGGACCGCAGGGAAGACCTGGGCGAGCTGTGCCGCCACCTCCTCGGCCTGATCGACGAGCGGGAGGGCAACGGCATGAAATCGATCGAGGCGGGCGCCATGGAGGAGCTGGCCCGGCACGACTGGCCCGGCAACGTTCGCGAGCTCCGCAACGTGCTCCACCGCGCCTACGTGCTCTCGGACCCGCCCCAGATCTCGTGTGAGGCCGTGAGGCTGACGCTCGCCGGCGCGAAGGCCCCCCAGCGAGGCGGGGCGGTCGGAGTCCCCCAGGTCGAGCCGGTCGCGGGCGCGAGCGGCGTCGCGGGCGCGAGCGGCGCCGCCGCCGGCGCGAGCGGCACCGAGGACCGGGAGCTCGTTCCGGTGTACGTGGGCGACTCCCTCGAGGACGCCGAGAAGCGCCTCATCGCGGCCACGCTCCGCGCCACGAAGGGCAACAAGCGGCTCGCGTCCGAGACCCTCAAGGTCAGCCTCAAGACCGTCTACAACAAGATCAAGGACTACGGGCTCGAAGGATAGGCTCGCCTTCCGGGGCATCGCGATTGCAATCTTTCGGGACGTGCGGAAGACGGCTCGGAACACGCTCGGCGTCGTCGCGCTGGCCGGTGCCCTCTCACTCCCTGCGGGGGCCTGGGCGCAGGAGCCTCCTGCGCCGCCACCCCCGCCCGCGAGCCCGGCCACGGGCACCGCGCCACCTCCCGAGACCCCGGCCGAGGAGGCCGTCGCCACGGTCACCGACGTCCTCTCGAAGGTCGTGTTCCGCCCCGCGGCGTGGTTCGACCGGCTCTTCGGCGACGAGCGGTTCGTGCCCCCGCCCGCCGAGCGCGGCCTCGGTCTGGTGGCCCTGGGAGCCGCCTGGTCGCGCGTCGACGGCTTCCGGGCGCCCGCCCGTATTCGCGTCGACTATCCCTTCCCCATCCTCCGCGAGCGGTTCTCCGCCGTCCTCTCGGGCGGCGACGAGGACGAGATCGACAGCGACCGGGACGGCTCGATCCGGCAGACTTCGCGGGCCCGGCTGGGTTTCCGCGACACGGCCTACCTCGCCGGCCTGGGCTACGTGCCGCTCGAGGGAAAGAAGAGCCGCCTCCAGATTCGAGCGGGAGCGCGGCTCGGCTCGGCGCCCGAGGGCCTGGTCCAGGCCCGCTACCGCTTCCAGACGTTCTTCGGCGGCCGGGGCACCGGCAGCTCTGGTGTCCGCTTCGCCGAAACCGTCTTCTATCGCACGGTCCGGGGCCCCGGATCCACCACGCTTCTCGACGTGGACAAAGCGCTCGGCGCGCGGACGCTCGTTCGCCTCACGCTCGAGGGGACCCACTACACCCGGGAGCGGGGCCTCGACTGGGGGGCGGGCCTCACCGTATACCAGCGCGTGGGAGCCGAGGCGGCGGCCTCGATCACGGCGGCCACGGAGGGGCGCCGCGGGGGTCCGGTCTCGCCGCGCACCGTGGGCGCGCGCGGCTCCTATCGCTGGCCGCTCATCCGAAACCGGCTCATGATCGACGTCTCGGCCGGACTGGCGAGGGCGAAGCGCGAGCCCGGCGAACCCTGGATCCTGAGCCCGTCCGCCGGTCTCGCGCTGGAGCTGACGTTCACGGAAAAGACCGCGACGACCCGCCCCTGAAGCCCTCACGGCACGAAGTCGGGCTCCTCATCCTTGGGGGCCTCGGGAGCGGCGTCCTGGGACGTCGCGGCCGCCTCGACCGGCGCCGTGCCTTCACGCCCTTCCTTGAATCCGTCCCAGGTCCTGGCGAGGACCTCCTTGTCGTATTCGAGGGCCTCCGCGATCTTCTCTTTCCAGTCGGGCCCGCGATCCTCGGGATCCACGGGATGGCCGGAGCCATCCCTCGGCGCGGCAGGTATCGGCGCGGCGCTCAGCTCGTCGTCCGTCGCCGTGGGAATCGTCTGCGGGAGATCGCTCATGTTGCTCATCGTTCACTCCTTCCGGAGCGGACCCCGGAGAACTTTTTCAACACCGTTTGAAAGTTCGTCCGTCGGGCCCCTACCGGTCCCCGGAGCCTCTCTCCGAGCAAGAGCCGGGCCCCATCCGGGCCTGGCGCGGTCCCCGGTGGCACATGGGTTGCGATCACGGGAGTGGAGGCAATCGAAACATGGAAGACATCTTCAGTCCCTCGGTCGCGGCGCAGGACCCCCTCAAGCGGGCTTCTCAGGAAGCTCAGCGGCTGGGCCGCGACGTCAAGGAAGGCCTCGAGGACGCCGCCTCGCGCGGCCGCAGCATCGCCGACGACGCCATGCGTTCCGCCAAGGACCTGGCCCAGGAAGGCCGCTCCGCGATCGCGGAGCGCGCTCGCGAAGCCGCCGCCGAAGCCCGCCGCCGCGCCTCACGCGCCGCCGCGCGCGTGAGCGACTACGCCGACGACAACACCGCGATCGTGGCGATCGCCGCCCTCGCGATCGGTCTCCTCGTGGGCTACGCGCTGCCGCGACGGCAGCACTGACCTTCCGCGCGCGGCGGGCGGCCCAGCTGGATCGTCTCCACCGGACGTCGTCCGGTGGAGACCTCAGGCGAGCAGAAGCTCCAGCGCGTCCGGATCGACCGGCTTCGCGAGATGGTGGTCGAAGCCGGCGTCGCGCGAGCGCGCCCGGTCGTCCTCGGTGACCCAGCCGGTGAGGGCGATGAGGAGCGCGTTCGCCGTCTCCTTGCCGCTCCGCAGCTTGCGGGCGGCCTCGTGTCCGTCGAAGCCCGGTAACCCGATATCGAGAACGATCGCGTCCGGGGAGAAGGCCTGGGCGGCCAGGATCGCTCCGGGGCCGTCGTAGGCCGTCCGGACCTCGTGACCCGAGATCGACAGCAGCTCGGCGAGGCTCTCGGCCGCGTCGCGGTTGTCGTCCACCACCAGGATCCGCCGCGGCGCCGCCGGCAGCCGGCGTTCCGGCTTTCCGGCAACCGGCACGGTGCCGGAGCCGAGGAGAGGGAGCCTCAGCCGGAACGTGCTGCCACGCCCCCGGCCCTCGCTCTCGGCCGAGAGTCCCCCGCCGTGGAGCACCGCGAGGCCGCGCGCCAGGTGGAGACCGAGGCCGAGGCCGCCGCTCTCGGCTCCGCGCCCGGAAGGCGACTGGGCGAACGCCTCGAAGACGAGGTCGAGATCCTCGCGTGAGAGGCCGAGCCCCGTGTCGGTGACGAGCACCTCGGCCTCGCCTCCGCGCGTCGAGATGGCAACCCGCACGTCGCCGCCGGGCGGCGTGTAGCGCGCGGCGTTCGACAGGAGGTTCGCCAGGATCTGCGCGAGCCGCACGAGATCGCCCTCCACGAGCACGGGTCCCGGGGACCGGTACGTGACGTCGACGCGGTGGCCGCGGCCCTCGATGTCGGGCCGCGCCGTCTCGAGCGCGCTGTCGAGAGCTTCTCTGAGGTCCACGGCCGTTTTGCGGAGCTCGAGCTTCCCGTGGGTGATCCGGCCCAGATCGAGGAGATCGTCGATGAGCCGGGACAGGTGGTTGACCTGCCGGGTGATCACGTCCCGGGCCCTCTCGTGCGCGTCCGGAGGCGCGTCCGTGCGGCTCAGGATCGCGATCGCGCTCTTCACGGGCGAGAGCGGGTTCCGAAGCTCGTGCGCGAGCGTCGCGAGGAACACGTTCTTGCGCTGATCGGCTTCCTGCAGCTTCTCGTTCGCGCGGGACAGCTCCTCGGTGCGTTCCGCGACCCGCTTCGCCAGCTCCCGCTGGGCGCGGCCCTGCTCCACGCTGTACCGGATCGACCGGTCGAGCAGCGTCGCGTCGAGACGCGACTTGACGAGGTAGTCGGACGCGCCGGCCTCCATGGCCGCGACGTCGAGCTCCCTCTCGCCCTGGCCCGTGAGCATGATGACGGGCGCGGTGCCGCCCTTCTTCCGAAACGACCTGAGGAGCTCGAGGCCCGTGCGCGCGCCGAGCCGGTAGTCGAGCAGCACGACGTCGTAGGGCGCGCTTCCGAGCCGCTCGTCGGCAGTCTCGTACGACGGCGCCCAGTCCACGTCGAAGCGGAAGGAGACGATCTCTCCGAAGAGACCTCTCGTGAGCACGACATCCTCCTCGTCGTCGTCGACGAGGAGGACGCGCAGCGAGACGGCCTCGGGGCTAGGCAGGGTGGCCCGAATAGCCGTCACCCGGCAGCTCCACGATCTCGAGCCAATACTTGCCGAGCGTCCTCACGACGTCGACGAGGGCCGGAAACGTGATGGGCTTGGTGATGTAGGACGAGGCCGAAAGGTCGTAGGTCCTGAGGATGTCCTCCTCCGCCCGCGAGGTCGTCATGACGACCACGCGGATGTTCCGGAGCTCCGGGTCGGCCTTGATCTCCTCGAGGGCCTCGCGCCCGTCCTTCTTCGGCATGTTGAGGTCCAGCAGGATGAGGCCCGGCCGAGGCGATTCCGTGGGCTTCGCGTACTTCCCGCGCCGCTTCAGGTAGTCGAGAAGCTCGACGCCATCCTCCACGAAGCGGAGGTCGTTGACGACCCGGCTTTCCTCGAACGCCTCCTGCGTCATGGCGCGATCGTCCGCGTCGTCGTCAGCCATGAGAATCGTGATGGGCTTCCGGCTACGTGGCATCGGTTTCCTCCGGTCTTTTCCCCCTCGTGAGGGGAAGGCTCACGAGGAAGGTCGCTCCGAGGCCCGGAGCGCTTCGGGTGTCGATGCAGCCTCCGTGCCGCTCGACGATCTTCTTGCATATGGCGAGCCCCATGCCCGTGCCCTCGTACTCCGATCGTCCGTGCAGCCGCTGGAACACCTCGAAGATCCGATCCTTGTACACCTCGTCGAAGCCGATCCCCTCGTCCCGCACCGAGACGATCGCCCTTCCGTCCTCGATGCGCGAGGACACCACGATGGAAGGTGTCTCGCCCGGCTTCGTGAACTTGAGCGCGTTCCCGAGGAGGTTCTGGAAGAGCTGGCGCATCTGGGACGCGTCGGCCTCGACCGACGGCAGCGGCTCCAGAGTGATGCGTGCTTTCGTCCGCGTGACCTGCTCCTCGAGATCCGAGAGCACCTCCCGCGCCACGACGCCGAGGTCCACCTGACGGAACGGCTGCGCCTTCGAGGTCACCCGGGAGAACGTGAGGAGGTCCTCGATGAGACCCCGCATCCGCGCGGCGGCGTTCAGCATGCGCCGGAGATAGTCCTTCCCCTGCTCGGAGAGGGCGGCGCCCGAGCCTTGCTGCAGCCGTTCCCCGAAGGCCTGGATCTTCCGGAGCGGCTCCTGGAGATCGTGGGAGGCCACGGTCGCGAACTGCTCGAGCTCGCGGTTCGAGCGGGCCAGCTCGTCGGCCAGCGACCGCACCGCCTTCTCGGCCCGGCTCCGCTCCTCGACCTCCCGGGTGAGCCGCTCGTTCGCCTCGGAGAGGGCGTGGGTGCGCTCGGCCACGCGGACCTCGAGCGTCTCGCTCCAGACCTCGAGCTCGCGCGCCGCCTTCTCGCGGGCCGCCACGTCCTTCACGAAGAGCACGTAGGCGACCCCGACCATGAGGAGACCGACGGCGGCGCTCAGCACCGTGGTGAAGAGCGCGGACGCGAAGCTCGCGCGCATCGCCTCGTTCCTCTCGGAGAGAGCTTTCCGCGCCACGCTCTCCATGTCGGCCACCATCTCGCGGAGGGCGTCCATGTCGTCCTTGCCGCGCCCCGAGAGCACCACGGTCCGTGCGGCGTCGGCTCCCGCCACCTGGCGCACGTCGATGCTGATGGCGAGCTCGGTGAGCTTGCTCTCGGCGCGGCTCTCGAAGGCGTCGATCCGCTTGAGCTGGGCGGCGTCGGCCGTCGAGGCGCGGAGCCGGGCGATCTGCTCGCGGGCCAGGGACGCGGCCGCCCGGTAGGGGCCCAGGTACGCGTCCTCGCCCGTCAGGAGGTAGCCCCGCTGGCCCGTCTCGGCGTCCTTGAGCGTCGAGAACACGTTTCCGAGCTCGATGAGGAACGTCCGGACCCGCGCGATCTCCTCCTGCTCGGCGCGGAGGCGCACGACGCCCGTGGCCGTGATCGCGGCGTTCAGGAGAAACGCTCCCAGCGCGAGCAGGAGGCCCGTCGCGGCCCCTCTGCCGATCTTCTTCAGCACGAATCGCTCAGGGGTCGAGTCTCTCATCAGATATCTGCGGCAGCACCCTTGCGCACGGTCTCTCGCAGGAGGAATGCCATGTTCGAGACCGAGACCCCCCGCCCTTCCGATTTTCCCGAGCCCCCGGCCTCTCCGGTTCCGCCCGACGTTCCCGCTCCGGCGCCGGTCGAGCTCCCGCCCCTCGATCACCCGCATCCCGACACGCCGCCGCTCGGCGACCCCGAGCCGCCGCAGCCCCCGATCCTGGCCGAGCCTTGTAAGAGTTTCCTGCAGGCGTTGTAGCGCTTGCGGAGCGGGCCCGGAAGATTCCGAAAGACGCCCGTTTCCGGCTGGCACGGCGACTGCAATCCCATCGGTCGAAGGGAGATGCCATGAACAAGGACGAAATCAAGGGCGTTGCCAAGGAGATCAAGGGCCGGGTGAAGGAAGCCGCCGGCTCCCTGACCAACGACGAGGCGCTCGAGGCGGAAGGCGCGCGCGACCGCGTCGAAGGCGAGCTGCAACGCGATCTCGCCGAGGCCCGCCGCAAGCTCGGTGAGGCCGTCGAGACCCTCGGGGAAAAGATCAAGAGCTAACGGTCCCCGGGCTTCGCCCGCGGACACTGGAACCCGATATCGCCTTCGGTGCGTATCGGCAGAAAAGAGAGAACACCATGAAGAAGAACAGCATTTCCTCGTCCGCCCTCGCGCTGCTCCTCGGCGCGTCCCTCGGAACGGCGTCCTACGCCGCCGCCCAGACTTCGGCCCCCGTCGACGTCGAGGTGTCCCAGGCCCTCACCGGCGTGTCCGTGCGCGCGAAGCTCATCGACAAGCTCGGCGCCGACGGCCTTCGCATCAGCGTCGAGATGATGGGCGACAAGGCCGTCCTCACCGGACAGGTCGACAAGAAGGAGAGCCAGGAGCTCGCCAAGGAAGTGGCTCTCTCCGTGAACGGCGTGAAGAGCGTCGACAACCGCCTCACGCAGAACCCCTCGAAGGAAGCCACCGGGATGAAGAACATCGAGGGCGAGATCAAGGATGCCGTCCTCGAGAGCAAGGTGAAGAACATTCTCCTCACCGAGGTCGGCAAGAACGCCATGAAGATCGAGGTCGAGGCCACGAACGGCGCGATCAGCCTGCGCGGCACGGTGCCGAGCAGCGAGATCTCCAAGGCCGCCGTCGCCAAGACGAAGTCGATCTCGGGCGTGAAGAAGGTCGTCAACCTCCTCAAGACCTCCGCGTAGGCATCCGGGAATTCCTGGCGGCTTACCAGGGCGGTGCCTCGCGGCACCGCCCTCTTTTTTTCTGCACGGCACGCAGCGTGCGGGGCACGCAGCGCGCGCGGGCACGCCACTTGCGGAGGGCGCGCATGCTTCAACGGCCCCCGACCCCCACGAGTCCCGCCCTCCGGGCCGACACGGAGATCCGGGTGGCCTGGGCGACGTTGCTCAAGATCCTCACCGCCGCGCTGGCCGCCTACGCGATCTACAAGCTCCGAACCGGCGTCGAGCTTCTGCTCCTTGCGGCTCTCTTCGCGGTCGCTCTCAGCCCGGCGGTGGACTGGCTGGAGGAACGAGGGCTGAAGCGCCGCGGGGCCGTCGGGACGCTCGCTCTGTTCGGGATCATCGGTGTGGCCGTGTTCGCGTTGTTCGTCGCACCGCCCCTGGTGGCCCAGATCGGCGCGTTCTGGACGATGCTTCCGCAGATCGAGACGTCGATCCTTTCGGGCGTCGAGCCCGAAGGGCTCCTCTCCCACGTTCTGCGTCCCCTTTTCGAGGGAACCCGTTCCGTCGGGCTCGCCGATTGGCTGTCGCGACCCCTGACCTGGGGTCCCAGCGTGGTCAAGGCCGTCGCGGGCGCGTTCGTGGTGGCGATCCTGTCGCTCTATCTCCTGCTCGACGGCCGGGCGGTCGTCGCGTGGCTCCTCGCCTACGTTCCGCGCCGCCATCGCGGGAGGATGTCGTCGACGGTCCCCGAGGTCTTCGCGGTCGTGAGGGCCTACGCTTCGGGACAGCTCATCGTCTCCGGGCTCTTCGCGGGTTTCTGCTATGCCGTCCTGACGGCACTCGGGGTGCCCGCGGCGATTCCGCTCGCGCTGTTCGCCGGCTTCTGTGCGGCCATCCCCGTGGTGGGGGTCCTCGTGAGCATGGCGGCGGCGGGCCTCGTCGCGCTCACCGCCGGTCCGGCGACGTCCCTGATCGTCCTTACGCTCTACCTCGCCTATCACCAGTTCGAGGCCTATCTCCTCGTGCCTCGCCTTTTCGGTGAGCGCCTGCGACTGTCGCCGCTCACTGTCTTCCTGGCGCTCCTCGCGGGCGGTCTCCTGAACGGCGTGATCGGGGCGATCCTGGCACTCCCGATCGTCGCGGCCTATCCCGTGGTGGAGAAGTACTGGCTGAGCGGCTACCTGCACCCCGATGCCGTGGAAGACCACGCCTCGCTTCGGGCCGCGAGGGGTGAGGCCGAGGACCACGAGGCCGCGGTCGACGCCGTGCTGAAGGGCGAGAAGGTTCCTCCCCCGGCCGCTGGCACGGAGACTGCTCCAGTGCTCGCCACGGAGGTATGAAATGCAAGGACCCGGACGTGGCTGTCTGGCCGGACTGATCTCGTGGAAGCTGGGTGGTGGACTGATCTCGACGATTCTCATCTTCATCGTCGTGTATTTCCTGTTGGGGCAGGTGAACTGCTGAGAGGTTCCCCGCCGGGGACGCCTCCTACTTTTCGATCGTGTAGAAGATGTCCCCGGCATTCGCCGCGCCCGTTTCCGCCCGCACCGTCCACTGTTTGTTCAAGATGTAGCTGACGCGGAGCGTCGAGGCGCGCGTGAAGAGCCCGATGCCGTACTCGACGTAGATGCGCGGGGAGAGGTACTTCCCCACGATGAGCGAGGCCTCCCGGAACGTGCCCTCCGTTTCGATGCGGGCCTCCTCGAGCCCGAACTTGCCCGCGAGCTGCTTCATGAGGAGGTTTCCGCCCTTGATGCCGAGCGAGCCCACCGCGTTCGTGACGAGGCTGCCCTCCTCCTGTGTGGCCTCGTTCAGCGGGTGCCCGAGGAGGATGTAGGCCAGCGCGTCGGCCTGACCCATCGGCGGATCGGAGAAGACGGTCGTCTCGGGGTTCCGCAGGGTGCCCTTGATCACGAGGCCGGCCACGGTGCCGTCCCGGGCCTTGCGCGAAGCGCGCGCGTCGATGCCGGGGTTGTCGATGGGACCCCCGCCGAACGCCAGACGGCCCCGCTCGATGCGAAGGTCCTGGCCGTAGGCCTTGTAGGTTCCCTCGCGGAGCTCGAGCTCACCCGTCGCGATCGTGCGCTTTCCCGGCTGCTCGATCGCGAGGAGCGAGCCCGTGATCTTCGTGTCGAGGCCCGAGGCCTTCAGGCGGACGTCGTCGCCGAGGATCAGCCGCACGCGCGCGTGCAGCTCGCGAATCGCCTCCGGCTCGGCCGTCGTCGCGGGGTCCCGGCTCACGATGACGACGTCGGGCGAGACCCGCACCGTGGCGAACGCCGACTTCCGTTCGTATTTCGCGCGGGGCACCTCGACCTCGCCCGTCACGTCGACGCGCGAGCCGAGGAGCGTGATGGTGAGCCGCGGGGACCCGACGATGCGGTTCTCGGGCGGTTGGTTCAGGAGCTCGACGTTCTCGCCGGTGAGCCTCACGACGGTGGCCGTGAGCGCTCCGGGCGTGACGGGCGTCTCGCCTTCGATGCGGAGCTTTCCCCCGCCCGAGACGAGGCTCCCCTCGAAGCGCAGAGGGCCGGTTCCGTCGCCTCGCGCGACGAGGCCGAACTCCTCGAGCCGGATGCCGAGGCCGGGCACCGTCGCGCCGCCGCCCACCAGGGCGGCCTCCCCACGAACCGTGGGGCTGCCGAGCGTTCCCCCGAGCGCGAGGTCGGCCTTCAGCGAGCCCTTCACCTCGCGAAACTCCTCCACGAAGCCCTGGATCACGTCGAGGCGCGGAAGATCGAAGAGGACGCGGCCGCTGACGGGCTGCTCCTTCGTCTTCAGCGTGCGCTCGGCGAAGCGCGGGAACGTGAGATCCACGGACACGCGGCCGGTCTCGGCGATCAGGGTGCCGGCCACGGCGTGGAGGCCCTGGCCATCGGCCTTCAGCGTGAGCGCGGCGTCGCGGTACGCCACGGATTGCTGGGCCTTTCCGCGGCCGGGGATGCGGATCTCGCCGGGGCCGGGACGCAGATCGACGTCGGCCGAGAGGGATCCGTCGGCTCTGCCTCTGGCCTTCGCCGTCCCCTCGAGGAGCCCGGTGATCGTGACGTTCTCGGGGAGGAACGGACCGAGGAGCGTCAGGGGCAGGCGTTCCGCGCGCGCATCCACGTCGAACGCGCCCTCGCCGTAAGACCCCGACGCGCAGAGCCGGCCTCCCTGGGACGCGAAGCAGAAGCCCTCGAGCGTGGATCTCTTCGCGGAGGCGTGAAGAGCCGCGACGCCCTCGAGCTTCCAGCTGCCCGCCGTCTTCGTGCTCACGTCGAGCTTGCGCAGCTCGCCCGTCCAGGCCGTGCGGGCGCGGTCGAGCCCGCCGGCGAGAACGGTCGAGATCGATCCGTCGGGGCTCCCGGCCTCGAGCGTCAGCGTGTGGGAGCCGCTCCGGCCCTTGGCCGTGAGCTTCACTTCTTCTGCGGGCCGGAACCCGGGATCCCAGGCCACACCCGTCGCGAGGAGGGAGACGTCGAGCGCGCCGCTCGGCGCGAGATCGACGTCGGCCGCGCCCGAGAGAAGCGTGACCTTGCGGGTCCCGAAGCCGAGCGCCGATCCGTTGAACGTCGCCACGATGCGCGGCGCGTCGCGGGTGCCGGTGACGCGGCCCTTGGCCTGGAGCGCGCCCGACGCCTCCGGCGAGAGCGCG
>JAEUQS010000612.1 GCA_016789625.1 Acidobacteriota bacterium
GTCCTCGTCGTCGCCGTCCCGGTGTACCTGATCTGCGCGTTCGCGATCGCCGGCTCGAGGCAGCTCGAGGCCGGCCGGATGGATGCCCTCGCGTCGCACCACACGCTGGTCCGCTGGCTCCTCGGCCTCCTGGGAATCCCCGTCGCCCTCCTCGGCGTGTGGGCCATCGCCATCGCGCTCGTGGGGCCGTCTTCGCTGCATCGTCTCGCGATCTCGGCTCGCGAGGGCTCCTGGATCGGCCTTCACGGCGCGGCGACGGGCCGCGGCAACGCGGGATTTCTCTACGACACGGCGAGCGGCCGCTCGCTCCGGCTGCCCCCGTTCACGAGTCCCACCATCGCGCCGAACGGCTCCTCCGCGGCCTGGCCCGTGAGCCGGTCCGCCGGGAGGTACGAGCTCTCGGCCTGGGACCTCACGGGCGCGCCCCGCGAGCTCCCGCTCCCCGGCGTCGTCTTCCCGATCTGGCCGGCCCTCGCAATCTCGCCGAACGGGACCCGGATCGCGACCATGGACGGATCCTCGCTCGTGGTCCTCGAGCTCGCGTCCGCGAGGGTTCTCGGCTCCACGAGCTTCCCTCGGAGCGTCCCCGCGAAGAGCCTCAGGTTCCTCACGGAAGACCGCGTGCTCTTTCTGGAAGGCAGCGTGAGCTCGGGCACGACGAAGGTTCACGAGTACGACGTCGCGGCGCGCGCGCTCACGAGCCTGTTCGAGATTCCGGCGACGAACTGGTCGAAGGGACCGGATTTTTCGCGCGACGGAACGCTCTGCCTCACGAGCGACGCACCCGGCAAGCTCGTCCTCCGGAGCGGCCGCACGGGCGGCGTGACGGCCACGCTCGTCGACGACGCCCGCTCGAGGGCCTGGGGCGCGCTCCTTCCGGATGGCCGGATCGTCGCGATCGTCAAGAAGATCGACGCGCCCCGGACGGTCTCGTTGCATGTCTTCTCGCGAGAGGGCCTTCCGGAACGAACGTTGCCCCTCGACGGCGTTTTCGCGAGCTTCGTGGGAAGGACCGGCGCGGGCCGGCTCGTGCTCTCGATCATCCACAGAAAGGGCCCGGTTCCAGAGGGCGCGCCCACTCTGAGCTACTCGCTCGTGTCCGTCGACGTCGACGCGTCCGCCGCGTCCGGCGACGTGAAAACGCTCGCTCAGAACGTCCGCGTCCTGCGGAGAGACGAAACCCTCGATCTCGAGCCGACGCCGCTCGTGGGCATCGAGGGCTTCGAGGCGAGCGACCGGCTCGTGCGCGTGGACGAGACAACGGGAGCGGTGACGCCCGTGCTCGAGCCTTGATGTCCCCTTCCATCGCTTGACTTCGCGGGGGACCGGCCCGACGATCCGCCCGCCATGGGAAACATCGGGCTTCCCGAGCTCATCTTCATCCTCGTGCTCGCGCTCCTCATCTTCGGGCCCAAGAAGCTTCCCGAGGTCGGCAAGCAGGTCGGCAAGGCGCTGGGCGATTTCAAGCGCGCCTCCAACGACCTGAAGCGCACGATCGAAGACGAGATGGAAAAGGCGGGTCAGGAGGAGGCGGCCAAGGAAGCCCCGAAAGAGCCTCCTCCCGAGCCGCCCGCAGAGCAGGCAGAGACCCAACCTGAAACCGTCGCCGAGGAAACCCCGAAGCACCCCGACACCGGCACGGTCTGAGCACGGTGGCGTCCCAGAGCAACCCGAAGACGAGCCTCGCGCGGACGGACGAGGAGGACGAAGACGGCCTCCCGCGGATGTCGTTCCTCGAGCATCTCGAGGAGTTGCGCAAGCGGATCATCTGGTCGGCGCTGGCGATCGCCGGCGGCTTCCTGATCTGCTGGTGGCAGGCGAAAGAGATCTTCCTCTTCCTGCAGAAGCCCATCATCGAGCTCCTCCCGAAGGGCTCGCACCTCGCCTACACGGTGCTCACGGAGCCGTTCATGCTCTACGTGAACATCGCGCTCATCGCCGGCATCTTCGTGGCGAGCCCCGTGGTGCTGTACCAGCTCTGGCTGTTCATCGCCCCCGGCCTGTATCGCGACGAGAAGCGCTGGGCCGCCCCGTTCGTCGCGGCCTCGGTGCTGTTCTTCGTGGGGGGCGCCGCGTTCGGCTACTACGTGGCGTTCCCGATGCTGGCCAAGTTCCTCGTCACCGCCGGTGAGGACTTCACCCCCGTGCTCCGGATCAGCGACTACCTGGATCTCCTCACGAAGATCCTGCTCGGCATGGGCGCGGTCTTCGAGACGCCCATCGTGATCTTCTTCCTCGCACGGATGGGGGTCGTCACCGAGCGCTGGCTCCTGGCGAAGTTCCGTTACGCGGTGCTGGCCTCGTTCATCATCTCCGCGATCATCACGCCCACCCCGGACATTCCCACGCAATGTGCGTTCGCGCTGCCGATGTGCGCGCTCTACCTGCTGGGCATCCTCATGGCCTGGATTTTCAAGAAGAGAACCTGAGCGGACCTAACGCCTCGAGCCTCCCGGGAACTTGATCACGCCCCCGTCGGACGACGATGGTGCGGGCGCGGCGGGGGGCGCGGGCTGCTGCCGATCGGCCCGCGAGCCCTTGCGGATCTCGAGGATCAGGTCGCACAGCTCCCGAACGGCACCGGCGCCGCCGGGCTTGGTGAGGTGGAGCGCCGACGCGTCCTTCACGATCGGCACCGCGTCGGAAGGGCATGCGGAGACGCCCGCCCGCCGGAGCATCGCGAGGTCGGGAATGTCGTCGCCGACGGCCACGACCTCCTCGGCATCGATCTCCCAGCGCGCCACGACCGCGTCGAACGCGACGGCCTTGTCGCGCTCCCCCTGGACGATGTTCTCCTCGGGGATCTTGAGCTCTTTGGCCCGCGCCGCGACGACCCGGGACGTGCGACCCGAAACGAACGCGATGCGGTATCCCAGATCCCGCAGGAACACGAGCCCGAGGCCGTCCTTCACGTCGAAGGTCTTGGTCTCGCGACCCTCCTCGTCGAACGTGAGCGCGCCGTCGGTGAGAACCCCGTCCACGTCGAGGACGATGCCCCGGACGCGGGAGAGCTTGGTGCGGAGATCGTCGGGAACGATGGGTGCAGCGGGCATCGAAGAGAGTCTATCCCCTCAGATCGACTCGACACCCCAGAGGTCGTGGAGATGGAGGACCCCTTCGGGGCGTCCCCGCTCGTCGAGCACGAAGAACGACGTGATGCGCTTCTCTTCCATGCCACGGAGGGCTTCGGTCGCGAGCGCGTCTCTCGAGATCGTCTTCGGGGAAGCGTTCATCGCGTCGCCGGCCACGGCGCGCGAGATGTCGAGCGCGTCCCGCTCGAGGAGCCGGCGGAGGTCGCCGTCGGAGACGACGCCGCGGAGGCGGCCGTCCCCGTCCACGACCCCGGTGATGCCGAGCCGCTTGCGGGACATCTCGAAGATGACGTCCTTCATCGCCGCGCCGAGGGCCACGCTCGGAATCGCGTCCCCCTTGTGCATGAGGTCGACGACTTTCAGGAAGCGCTTTCCGAGCTTGCCGCCCGGGTGGAGCGCCGCGAAGTCTTCGGGCCGGAAGCCCTTCTCCACCGAGAGGGCCATGGCGAGGGCGTCGCCCATGGCGAGCTGGGCCGTGGTGGAGGCCGTGGGAGCGAGGTTCAGGGGGCAGGCCTCCTCACGGATCGTGATGCGCACGACGACGTCGGCGTTCTTTCCCAGGGTCGACGCGGGGCGCCCCGTCATCGCGACCAGCCGGGCGCCCCGCCGCCTCACGTGGGGGACGAGGGCCGTCACCTCGTCGGATTCGCCGGAGTAGGACAGCGCCAGAACGACATCGTTTTCCAGAATCATGCCGAGGTCGCCGTGCAGAGCCTCGGAAGGATGGAGAAAAAAGGCCGCCGTACCGGTCGACGCGAGGGTGGCTGCGATTTTTTGTCCCACGATTCCGCTTTTTCCGACGCCGGTGACGATGACACGGCCCTTGCATACCTTCATGAGAGCGACGGCCGCGTCGAATCCCTCGTCGAGGTCGTCGAGGAGCGAGCGGACGGCGTCGGCCTCGATCTCGATCACCCGTCGCGCTTCGTCGCGGGGGGTGCGGCGGGCGGGCTCCATCGGGCGGCGATGGTACCGCGACGACCGCGCCCGGGGGACGGGCCCCCGGGAAAACCCTGTAGCGCGTGCTAACGTTTAACTGTTCGGAGGTCCCATTGCCCGAAGCTCCTGAGAATCAGTCCACCTCCCCTGCCTCCCGCCGCCGCCGGGTCCTCGGCGCCACGGCCCTCGTCGCCAGCACCACCCTCCTCGGAGGGGCGTTCGGTCCCCGGCTCTTCGCCGGACCCGACGCGACGAGCCCCGTCATCAAGGAATACAGCGACATCCTCTCCACGGCGCGGGCCTGGTACGCGGACGATCTGCCCGCCGACAAGCTCGTCTACTCGTCGATACAGGGCATGCTCGCCACGCTGGACCCGCACACCGCCTTCCTCGAGCCCGAGGAATACGGCGCGATGCAGGAGAAGCAGCGGGGCTCCTTCTACGGCCTCGGAATCATCATCTCCAAGCGCAACGGCAAGATCACCGTCATCACGCCGGTCGAGGGCTCTCCGGCCTACCGGCTCGGCATCCGCGCCGGCGACATCATCGACAAGGTCGAGGGGCAGAGCATCGACGACCTCGCCGTCGACGCCGTCGTCAAGAAGCTCAAGGGTCCCAAGGGCACGAAGGTGAACATCACCATCGTGAGGCCGGGCCTCGACGAGCCGCTCCAGATGACCGTCACGCGGGCCGCCATCCCCACGAACTCCATCTCCTACGCGTTCATGCTGGACGACGGCACGGGCTACATCCGTCTCAAGGATTTCACGCACACCTCGGGCTCGGAGCTCAACGAGGCCTGGTCGCGGCTCGAGAAGCAGGGCATGAAGAAGCTGGTGTTCGACCTCCGCGGCAACCCCGGAGGCCTCCTCGACCAGTCCATCGCCGTCTCGGACTTCTTCCTCCAGAAGGGAATGAAGGTCGTCTCGACCCGCGGCCGCACGTCGGGCTCGGAGCAGTCGTTCTCGGCACCCGGCAAGGGCACGCGAGCGGCCATCCCGGTCGTCGTGCTGGTGAACAAGGGCTCGGCCTCGGCGTCGGAGATCGTCTCGGGCGCTCTGCAGGACCACGACCGCGCGATCATCGTGGGCCAGACCTCCTGGGGGAAAGGCCTCGTGCAGTCGGTGTACACGCTGACCGACAACGCCGGCCTCGCGCTCACCTCGGCCAAGTACTACACCCCCGCGGGCCGCTGCATCCAGCGCGATTACCACGACGTCCTCGAATACCTCACGCCTGAAGAGGAAGAGGGCATCGCGGGCGCCGACGCGGCCGTCGCGAACGAGAAGAAGGAAGTCTTCAAGACCGACACGGGCCGTACCGTGTACGGCGGCGGCGGCATCACGCCCGACGTCTTCGTGAAGGGAGAGACGCTCTCGCGCTTCGCCGCGACGCTCTACGCGCGCGGCACGTTCTTCGAATTCGCGGTGCAGTACCGCAGCAAGCACCCCGATGTGCCGAAGGACTTCCGCGCGAACGACCTCGTGCGCGAGGAGTTCTTCAAGTTCGTCGACTCGCGTCCGATCCCGTTCGACACGAAGGCCCGCGAGGCCTACGCGAAAGAGAAGGACCCGGGCTTCATCGACCGGGCGATCGCCGAAGAGGTGCTCAACGCCGCTCACGGCCGCGACGCCGGCTACCGCGTCTCGCTCGAGGGCGACACGCAGCTCCAGAAGGCCATGAGCCTCTTCCCGGAAGCGGAAAAGCTCGCACAGGCCTACGCGGCCCGGGCCGGGGAGCAGACGGCCCAGAAGGGTCCGAGCCTTCCCAAGCTGGTGGGCGGAAAAGACTGAAATCGGATCCTGGGGAACCTCGAGTAGAGCCGGCGCCGGGGACTCAGATCCCCGGCGCTTTCGTTTTCGGGCCGGTCAGACGGCGGATTCGGTGAGCCGGTCGAGAGCGGTCTTCACGCGCGTCGCCGTGACGACGACGAGCTGCTGACCGTCGGCGATCGACTGGCGGACGGACTCGTCGTAGATGCCGAGCGCGTCCGTCGCGGCCCGCACGGCGAGAGCGTGCTGCCGGGCCGAGAGGTCGAGCAGGCGCTTGCCGGCCTCGAGCGAGGAGCCCATGGAGAACCGCGCGGCGTCGACGGCGGCGTCGATGGGGAACAGCGCGGAGAAGGCCTCCTGCGGCCGGGCCGGGCTGGGGGTCGGGTTCGTGGTCTTGGACATGGGAGTCCCTCTCTTCCGTCCGGATCTTTGCTGCATTGCAGCATCGCGGACGGGCGAAAGATAGGGCGCCGTGGCCCGAGCGTCAAGAGAAATTTGCTGCAATGCAGCATCGGCCTCGCGCGAGAATGCGGCCATGGCCGAGAGCGCCCCCCGCATCCGGATCACCAAGTACGAGAACCGGCGGCTCTACGACACGTCCCGGAGCCGTTACGTGAACCTCGAGGAGCTCGCGGCGATGATCCGCTCGGGAGCCGACGTCGAGGTCGTGGACGCCAGGACCGGCGAGGACCTCACGCGGAGCGTGCTCACGCAGATCATCCTCGAGGACTCGCGCGGGAGCGGCCACGGAACGGGCGCGCTCCCGATCGACGTGCTGCGTCAGATGGTGCGCGCCGAGGGGACGCTCGTGACGGAGCTCTTTCGTTGGTACGCCGAGGCCGCCCGGCGCGCCGTGCCGCTTCCGTTCGGCGGCTTCGGCTTCCAAACGCCGATGGCTGCGCAGGCCCCTTCCGATTCCGAGAGCCTGAAGCGCGAGGTCACGGAGCTGCGGGCGCGTCTCGAGGCCCTCGAGACGCGCCCTGCCAGGAAGAAGGCCGGGAAGAGGAAGGCCGTCAGTCGACGGCGTGCGCGCTGACCATGCGCCACTGATTCACGGCGGTGAGGTCCTTCGAGTTGAAGTGACCGTAGGGCGCGCTGCCGAAGCGCTTCTCCCCCGTCTGGCCCGGAATCTGCGACGTGTAGCGCCCCCATACGAGGTCGCCGTAGCCGATGACCTCGTCGGCCGTCGACCAGATGGTGAATCGGTACGCGCCCTCGTAGCCGCTCGTGGCGTTGATGCCCGAGAGGAACGTGGAGAGACCCGTCGGGCCGTACCAGTACCCGGGGTACTCGCCGTTCGTGCTGCCGCACGTGGGCGTCGTGGGGCCCGCCTGGTAGCAGCTCACGAGACCCCAGTTGGCGCCGGCGATCCCGACGAACGTGTCGACTTTCGAGGTGAGCGCCGCGCCCAGGTTGTACGAGCCTCCCGCGGCGGCGTCGTTCCCGGTGCCGCCTTTCACGACCTTGCGCATGAGCGTGACCCCCATGGAGTGCGCCACGATGTCGACCTTCGTCGCGCCCGTGTACGCGAGCACGGCCTCCACGAACGCGCGGAGGCGCGTGAGGTTGGCTTTCGAGTGGTACTGCTGCGAGGAGAGGAGCGCGTTGGCCGGGCCCCACGTCGTGGCGTAGAGCTCGCTCGGGCGATAACCCCGCGCCAGGAACTCGGGAATGACGGTCGAGAAGCCCGTGAAGAGAGAACCGGTGCCGAGAGCGCTGTCGGAGTTCCCGTGGATGAAGATCACGGGCTGGTTCACCACGGGCTCGCTCGCGCTCGTTCGCCCACCGTAGCTCCCTCCCGCGACATCGGCTCGGTTGAAGTCCCACGAGGCGTAGCCGTTCGCATCGAGCCAGGACTTGAAATGGCTCGAGAGACCCGCCGTCACGACGGACGAGGTCTCGACCTCGGCGGCCGAGAGTTCGAGCGCCGGCGGATCGTCCTGAGCCGCGAGCGGAAGAGCCCAAAGGACGGCGGAAAAAGCAGAGAGTGCGGCGAGGGCACGAAGCTTCATGAAGTCCTCCTCTTTCGCGGTGCGGCTGGCTCTTTCAGGAAGGCGGAGAGGTCGTTCCACCGCGCGAAGAG